>NZ_CP171136.1:2708059-3016118 GCF_043187465.1 Sphingobacterium cellulitidis
AAAACAACTCATTCAGAAGGTGATCTTACTTTATTAAAAACTTACTTAATCCTATTTTAAAAGGATATAAAAGAGTAATAAACTGAATAAAAACAGTTGATTGACTTACTTATACCAAGATGCTGAAAATCCCGTCTTCATTAGGTATCAAAAGACAGAAAATCAATGTTTAAACATGAATTGAGCGCGTTTAAAGAGAGTTTTAAAGCTCAGTCTTTTTAAAACATTTAAGAAAGGTATCTGTTGTTTTTTTAAAGGAAATGAAAATGATTTTAAAATTAAAATGATAAAGAGATGAGTATGTTAGAAGATTTAAAATTAAAGAAAGACTTAATTATTGCAAATTTTAAGGAAGCGGCGAATGATGGATATGATCATTCCATTGAATCTGCTGGAAAGAAAGGACTTCGTTCTGGTCGGGTTTCAGAATTGACAGCAATTGCAGATTTAAAGCCTGGAGGCGGGGAACGATTAAAGAAAATAATGGAGATAGCTGATGGGAACCTTGGTGGTGCAACCCGCGTCGGAACATTACATGACCTTCGCATCGTGCTTTTAGATAACGATACTAAAATTTTGTTTTGTACTGCTTATGATGGGGATTGGGATGCCTATATAGATGATTTTGCCACCAAAATCCCTGAATTAATGGATATTATCTTTGGCAATGTAGAAGGCTGGCCTGGCATTAAAGACCCCAGTGTCAAACAATTTATTATTGACCATCAAATTACAGCAACCGGATGGTATGTTGGGGTTCCACATTTGACGGTAAATGATATTCGCCGACAAGATAAAATTGTAAGTGGCCTAAACAAAGTTATTGATGAGGCAAATAAAAGTTAGACTATGGCATTCGAGTTATTAAAAAGGATATTCAATCCCAATAAGGTTGAAATAGAGCTAGATGATATTCAATCCATGATCTTAAGGAGTCGACCTATTCCCTACTATGGAACTATGGCGGCCATAAAAATCAAGTCTGCAGCATCGGGAAAAGACATGATTAAAGCTGTTTTGCCTTTGGTTCATTCTGCGCAAGATTGGGATAAGAATGAGGGTGCAACGGTTTTCCTCACCCTTACTTACAAGGGATTGGAGGCTTTAGGTTTAGATAAATCTTCATTGGATTCTTTTCCAGAATCCTTTAAGGAAGGTATGGCTGCTCGCGCTAAATTCCTAAAAGATGAGGGTGTAAATGATCCAAAACATTGGGAAAAAGCTTTTAAACAGGAGATCCATGTTGCAGCTGCTGTCATTGCAGATTCTAAGGAGGCTTGGCAAGATTTATTGAATCAGTTCAGACAAGAATTGGAAGGGAATACAGGCATTGAAGTGTTGTTTCAACATGATTTTGGAGCAACCGAGGAGGTAAAAAATGTATTTGGTTTTCGGGATGGGATTAGTAATCCTGAAATCGAAGGTTCCGGTATTGATATGCCAGCAAGTTATGATCGTCCAATTAAAGCAGGTGAATTTATTTTGGGATACCCTGGCGAGGCAGGAGTAATCGCGCCATTTCCACAGCCCGAGATATTAGGTAAAAATGGATCTTTTTTAGCCGTTCGGAAATACCAAAGTCAGGTGGCTGAATTCAATAAATTCATCCAAGAAAACAGTAATAGTCCTGAAGAAGGAGAACTGTTGGCAGCAAAAATGGTAGGCCGCTGGCGAAGTGGAGCTCCATTGGTATTAAGCCCTGAAAGTGATGACCAGGCTTTGGGAGAAAATGCAAATAAGAACAATGATTTTTCCTTTAAGGATGATGAATATGGGAAAAAATGTCCCTTTTCATCCCATATTAGGCGCATGAACCCTCGGGACTCTAAAAACTTCGTCATGGAAGATGTTCGCTTACATCGCATTATCCGAAAGAGCGTAACATTTGGAGATATTGTTGCTCCCGATATCATCAAGAATGATGGTAAGGAAAGAGGCCAATATTTTTTAGCGATCAGTGCAAACGCCATGGGAACCATGGAATTTCTGCAGGCGCAATGGGTAAATGATGGAAATTCTCAAAACCTAGGAACTGAAAGGGATCCTTTAATTTCGGTTCAAAAAGATGGTCTTTTCACTGTCCCGGCAGATCCAATGGTAAAAAGATATCACAATCTTCAAACTTATAATATTGTCAAAGGTGGTGAATATTGCTTTATTCCAAGTCTTTCTGCATTAAAATGGATTAGTGAGCTTCCATAATTCCATTTGATCACAATGCCTAATAACAACTATTAGTAATAATTAATTACACAAACTATGAACAAGGAATATATTCAGTATAAACCTGAACTCGAGGAAATTCCAGAGAATTTCAAAGAGTACATGGCAACGATAAACAATGATATTCAAAATTATATAAAGGAAACCAAGACCTTAAGTCATATTAACCACTACACTAGAGATGCACATGCCAACGGATATGCAGCATTAAAAGCAGAATTTGAGATTTTGTCTGGTTTACCTTCAGAATTGGCCCAAGGAATTTATGCACAACCGGGCAAACATGAAGCAGTCATTCGTTTTTCCAATGGCTCCTCGCGTGTGCTACCAGATAAACTAAGTGGAAATGCCCAAGGAATGGCTATTAAGGTATTTGATATTCCTGGGAAGAAGCTTGCACCAAATGAGGAAGATTCCCCAAATATGGATTATAACTTGATTAATAATCCTGTATTCTTTTGTAATACTGCTGAGCATTATGTTTTTATCTCAAAGTTATTCCTAAAGTTGACTGATTTTTTTGAAAAAGGAGCCTTAGGGAAATTGGAGTTTGCTGCATTATGGGCTACAGAAAACAAAAAAGCGTTTCCAAATTGGGAAGCATTAAAGGAATTAAATGCATTGAAAACTTTTGAAAAAATCCCAGCAATCAACAGTTTTTTATATGAATTTTATAGTATGGGAGCCGTACGTCATGGGGATTATATGGGCAAAATCCGAGTGATACCAACCGCAGAAACCCGTAGTAAAATTCAAGACAGAGAGGTAGATATAGAATCAGAAGATTGGCCATATCGTTCAGCAATAATAAAGGAAATTGCAAAACATGAATTAACATTTGAGCTTCAAATTCAATTATGTTCAGATTTGGACAAATTACCAATTAACGATTTGACAGTTGAATGGGATCAGAACATTGCCCCTTTTCAAACAGTAGCAAAGATTACTATTTTCAAACAGGAAGTACCTGCAGACGGAAATTTCGAAGTTATGGAAAACCTATCCTTCACCCCATTTAGAACAATCGAAGAAAATTGCCCTATTGGAAATTTACAACGCACCCGACAACAGGCCTATGTAACATCTTCGAATAGTAGACACAATCTAAACCATAAAAAGAAAATAGAACCCAAGAACCTCAAGGAGGCATTCGACCCTAATACTTACAATAAATAGGATATAAACGCGATACTGAGATATCGCGTTTATTATTGAATTTTACTAATTCCATAAAAGAAATATAAATTTGAAGGAATTTATAGAATATAAAATTTATTGAATTATGATAAAAATATATCACAATAATAGATGTAGCAAAAGTAGGGCTGCCTATCAGCTTTTAGAAGAAAATCATGCAGAATTTGAAGTTCAGGAATATTTAAAAGAGGTACCTACAATAAAAGAGCTTCAGGATATATTAAGCATGTTAAAGATGAAGCCATTGGACCTTATTCGCAAAACGGAAACAATATTCAAAGAAAAATATAGTGGAAAGGATTTAACAGATGCAGAGTGGATAGATATTATGGTTGAAAATCCAATTCTAATAGAAAGACCCATAGTCATTAAAGACGGTAAAGCAGCCATTGGCAGACCTATTGAAAATATTATTGATTTACTGAAGGACCCAAAATAGTTGTATTCTATAAATTACCTTAAAACAGGTATTTCTAATTATCAATGAATGCTTTAGCTTTGAAGTAGTGAAAAGAAAAAAGGCATTCATTGCCACAATACAATTAGGATAGAAAATGAAAATGCCTGACCGTAATGGTCAGGCATTTTTTTATGATAGTCGTTTTGGATATTATTTATCCAAATCTCTTAACCAAGTTTGAACTTCTTCACGGGTCTTTCCAGTTTTTTTCTGAAGTTTACCATAAAGTTCATCCTCTTTTCCTTCAACATACAATAAATCGTCATCCGTTAGATCCGCATATTGTTGTTTTACTTTTCCTTTTAAAATATTCCATCTTCCTTTTAAATCTAAAGAATCCATTTTTTTATGTTTTTAATAGTGAATAAATATGTGTGTATAATGACAACAATGAAAAACGTATTTGGTTTGAATTAATTTGATTTTTATTGAAAAACGGATAATTATGATTTAAAAACAGCTCCAATTATAAAAATTGAAGCTGTCAATTATTTAGACCTATCACCTATTTCTGCCTTAAGGTAATTTGTCAATACTAATTAATCAAGATGCCTTTGCGAGCTTATCCAAAATAGTAAGTATTCATAGGCTGAACACTTGGGTTTTGAAATAGTTCGATTAAATAGTTCTAAATTTTTTAATGTTAAATAGCAGTAATTCTTTATTATGATGACATCTCCCAAATCCCAGTTTTTTTCATAACTTAAAGGAGATATTAGCCATTAACATGGAATATATCGCTTCTTTTAATAATAAAGAATTGATGAATATATTATTGAAAAAAGTCAAAATTAACTCAATATCACATCATGAAGAAAAAACCTTTTTTCATAAAAGCTGATAAAATATTATATAACGGATTGTTGCTGGACTCCAAATTGGAATTAAAATTTGTTCTCATGATTGAAGAGTATTGTGCCTATATGCGAGAGCCAATTGCTATTAATTACCGAAAGAATTCACTAACGATAACTGAAATATATGGCGATGGATGTGTTCGATATAAACCGGATTTTTTAGTTAGGAAATTCAGTAATGCTAAGGCAACATTGATTGAAATAAAAAACAGTAATTCCAGAAATAATAAGATTGTTATTGAAAAACAAAGGGCTGCTGAGAACTATAAAAAGGTAAAAAACAAAGATTGGGCCTATATTATCTTAGATGAGACCGAAATAAAATTAAAGCCGGAGAAACAAGCCATTTATGATAAAATAATAGAAGAATACCCTGAAATTAAAGCCAAAATTTCATACCTGAAGTATATTTATAAGAACGACCCTATTAAAAGAAAAAATATTGAAGGTCGTAGATATCCCTATTTCAATCTTCAAAATTTAGAAGATAATGATTATAAAACTTTCCTATTCAAAGGCATCCTTCCTGAATCAAAAAATAATTAGAAATATTTTAAAGTAAAAACAGTTTTGATTCGTCATTGTCTGTATGGACGAGGCACAGCTAGAACACATGTCGGAAAAAAATGCCAAATCATTTACGGAGGTCGTCAAAACATATGGCGGTCAATTGCTGCGTTTTGTCAAGTCACGCGTACAAAAGACAGCGGATGCGGAAGATATTTTGCAAGAAGTTTGGTATCAATTCTCTAGGGTCACCAATATTGATGATCTAGGGAATGCTGGCGCCTGGTTATATTCCGTAACACGCAATAAAATTACCGATAGTTACCGCAAGAAGAAAAATGAATCGCTCGATGAGCTCACAGAAGGGAGCGACGAGGACTCCTTCCCTATTGCACATCTATTGGTCGCAGATGAAACCGATAATCCCGAACTCAAAATGTTTAAGGATATATTTTGGGATGAATTAATGAAAGCACTCGAGGAATTGCCAGAGAAACAAAGAAAGGTCTTTATCATGAATGAAATTGAAGAAATGACCTTACAGGAAATTGCCAATCTTGAAAATGAAAACCTCAAAACGATTATTAGCCGAAAAAGCTATGCCGTAAAGCATTTACGCTTGAGGTTACGTGGTTTATATAATGAATTAAAATCTTAAAAATATTAGTGATGAATAACGATATGCATAAAAAAAGAAAGGTTAAAAAAATCTTTAAGGTTTTTGCAATTGCCATATTATTCTTTTTGGTCATTGGCCTACTTCAATTCCTTTGGAATCATCTGATGCCAGAGATCTTTGGTTTGAAAAGCATCAGCTATTGGCAAGCCTTGGGCTTGTTTGTATTGTCCAAATTATTATTTGGTCGGGGTTTTGGCAAACCAGGTCCGGGATTTGGACGCCGGATGCGACCGCATGATATGGAAAACTCTAACCTTAGCGAGGAAGAACGCGAGCGATTTCGCGAGGAATGGAAAAAACGCTTTAATTCTAGATGTGGTTTTTAGGCTGGAAAAAATAAATTGAAATTTTTCAAAATAATTTAAGGTAAAAGGATGCTGTCCAACGTCTACAACATCAAAGGCCTTTACAAGATTTAAAAAAATAAAAACATGAAAAATAAAATTCAATTTATAATTCCAAAGTTACTCGTAGCAACAGCAATGGTAGGAATAGCAACATTATTAATTGGAACAATCTTTAAGATTCTATTGGTGACAACGATCTTATTTTCAATAGGAACCTTAATTTATTCCAAAGTTCAAAATCGTCGCTTCAAATCGGATAACCCTTATATGATGGATCCATATGATACAAGACCCTATCTATCCGAGAAAAGAAATGCGATTGTTCCAGTGACTTATGTCAACAATACGCGTAAAGCAACTATTGTCCCTATTTACTAATATCAAAAAATTAAAGAAATGTTTAGAAGAGAAGAATATAATCAATCCGCAGAAGCACAAAACAATCAATGCAGAAGCCATTTTAGAAGGAAATTTAGCCGTTTACAGAACCATTTGTTCCAAGAAGGCAGTCCATTCAATCGCGGTAATAAAACCAATATTCCGGTGAATATCGCAGAAAACGAGGAGTTTTATCAGGTACAGGTATTTGCTGCTGGTCGTAAGAAGGAACAATTTCAAGTTAATATTACCGATCAATTGTTAAAAATATCATGCAAGGCCGCAGAACTAGAGCCTGGATTGAAATACATTTATCAAGAGCAGCAATTGGGTGAATTTGAAAGGGCATTCCAATTACAAGATGAGGTGTTATTGGATAATGTGCATGCAAGTTTTGAAGATGGTATTTTAACCGTGATTTTACAAAAAGATCCAAGTAAGGTTAAACCTGCGCAAGAGGTGCATGTGTCTTAAGACAGGGATACATCCATTGTAATAAAAAAGGCGGACTATGGTCCGCCTTTTTTTGTGGGACGAGGAAACCAGAGGGGTTGTTAAAACGCTGGCGAAATGCCTATCGGATAAATGAAACGTTTTGTAAGGGCGGATTGCATACGCCCTACAAATATGCCGAATATTAAAAGGGCGTATGCGATACGCCCCTACCCATAGTTGAATAAAATGGATTCTTCGCTACGCTCAGAATGACAGAAAAATTGGGTCAGGGTTGAGGTGGAAAAAATGTTCTTCGGCGTTGCCTAAGAACATTTTTTCCACCTCAACCAAATGTAATTATATGATTGTTATTCCGAATCGAAGATGAGGAATCTATTTTTTAGAGACTTGAATGACAAATATGCCGCCCGGATGGGGCTGTACGTTGGCAATTATTTTTTGCTACAAATATGTCACCCCTACGGGGTTTGATAATGCAAAGCGGAGATAAAAACTCCAGAGGAGTTTAATGTTAGTAATAGGAGCTGTAAAATGAGATAAGCCCCGACCAAACGCAATCGCTAAAGCGATTGCGTTTGGTCGGGGCTATTTGTTAATACTATCGGGTTACTAATATTGAACCCCTCTGGGGTTCTTAAAACGCTGGCGGGTTTTGGTGTGGATATGAACTAATATGCCGAATATTAAAAGGGCGTATGCGATACGCCCCTACCCATGGTTGATAAAAATGGATTCTTCGCTACGCTCAGAATGACAGAAAAATTGTGTCAGGGTTGAGGTGAAAAAAAGATTCTTCGGCAATGCCGAAGAATCTTTTTTTCACCTCAACCAAATGTAATTATATGATTGTCATTCCGAATCGAAGATGAGGAATCTATTTTTTAGGGACTTCAATGACAAATATGTCACCCCTACGGAGTTTCAAAATGCAAAGCGGTGAAAAAAACTCCAGAGGAGTTTAATGTTAGTAATAGAAAGTGTAAAATGAGATAAGCCCCGACCAAACGCAATCGCTTTAGCGATTGCGTTTGGTCGGGGCTATTCGTTAATACTATCGGTTTACTAATATTGAACCCCTCTGGGGTTCTTAAAACGCTGACGGGTTTTGGTGTGGATATGAACTAATATGCCGAATATAAAAAGGGCGTATGCGATACGCCCCTACCCATAGTTGATAAAAATGGATTCTTCGCTACGCTCAGAATGACAGAAAAATTGTGTCAGGGTTGAGGTGAAAAAAAGATTCTTCTGCATTGCCGAAGAATTTTTTTTCACCTCAACCAAATGTAATTATATGATTGTCATTCCGAATCGAAGATGAGGAATCTATTTTTTAGAGACTTGAATTACAAACATGCCACCCCTCTGGGGTTCTTAAAACGCTGGCGGGTTTTTGAAACGACTGTAGGGGCGGATTGCATACGCCCTTTTTTATTTTATTGCCCACGCCTTTCAATATTATATCGCATTGTTAATTCAGCAGAAATGAATTATATTAGGCCATCAATTATCAATCATACATGCTAGAAAGTTATAGGCCAGGGAAACATCTTTTATTGACATTACAGGTGAATGATCCTAAATTATTATGTGATTTAGAGGGTTTCCTACAGTTTACACAGGAAAAGTTGGATCAATATGACCTGAAAATGGTTGGTTGTTCCTCGCATAGCTTTGATGGTGGTGGATTTACTGCTGCAGTTTGTTTGATGGAATCCCATATCTGTGTGCATACTTGGCCAGAATTTAATCAACTAACTCTTGATGTTTACTTATGTAATTACCTAAAGGATAATTCTGAAAAAGTATTGGATTTAGGAAAGGAATACAAGACATTTTTTGAATCGACTGTTTTAACCGAAACCTTAGTTAATCGTTAATGATGGAAATAAAATGCTCCAAATGTTCCCATAACCAAAAGTTTCCAGTCGAAGTATTTGACTATACAGGTTATGTATGTCCGAGCTGTCATTCCTATTTTGTAGGTGATGATAAAGATACCTGGGTATTTAAGAAACAATTTTCAGCCAATCAGAAAACGGTCTGGGCAGAATTGAGTGAGATAATTGATGTTGGAAATAAAAAACCCTGTATTATCACCATTATTCAGCGGAAAAGTCAGAATGGTGTTGGCAATGAATATGTTTGTTTAAATAAGGATGATAAAGATATTTTCTTTAGTGATGGCGGTGGTTATTACTGTACCTTAGAACAAATCGATCCAGCGAGTGTCCGGATTAAACCTGATTCGGTAAGCCATAATAATCAAAACTATTCTTTTGAAGAGACCGTAAAGCAAAAGGTAATTTATGCGGAAGGATTTGTATTTGAGGATCTTGAAAATGAATCTGAGGCCAGCACTTATGCCCATACATTCAAAGAATTAGATTTTTTCTCTATTGAAACCATTGATGGGGAGCAGGAATGTTATAAAGGAACCTATTGGGATAGGACGAGTTATTTAAACTTATTTCAAAAATCACGACGTTATTTAGAGCGAACAAAAAAATTTGGCAATCAATTTATACTGTCCATATTGCCATTATTGATATTACCATACTTTATTTATTCCTATATCAACGAGCCTCAAAAGCAGATTCAGCATATTGAATTCAACGAAACGTTTACTTCTAAATCTTCCAGTAACTCGTTTATTTCCACGCCATTTGAATTAAAAGGAACGGTAAAAAAGCATTTAGTATATGAAGGCTTTTCCATTCCAAGTCATTCAGGATCAATGTTGACAATAAGTTTGGTCAATGAAAACAACAATGCTGTTACCAGTTTAAGACCAATAGTTCATGTTGCGAATCCCCAGAATTTAGCAAATGTTATTGATATAGATTTTTGTAAAGTTCTACCGGGGCGATATCATTTCGTTTTTGAAACGGGCGAATTGGAAACTGAAGTCACGGAATTTAAGCTAGAAGAACAGATAAAATTAAAATATGGGGGCTATAGTAATACCCCATTAATCTTTTTATATATCATCTATATCATTGGTATAGGAATTTATGGTGCAATCTTATTTTCGGCGAATGAAAAGGGAAAAACTGGGGTTGATGATAAATCCACGGCCTATGGCATCCTCTTTAAATCAGGCTTTTTTATTTTTAGTATAGTAGGATTAGCATTAATTTTTGGGTTAAAATATATTGAGGACCAGCAAAGCTGTGAATCAACTATCAAAATTGATACTCAGGTGGATCATACAGGTACAGGGTCCAGCAGAATATATCGAAGGTCAAACTTTTTCATTGGAAATCATAAATAGAACAAACATGAATTACGATTATTTTTTCAAAGGCATTGCTGCCTCGGTAATATATTCTTTCATTGGAATTATTATCTTATTATTAGCTTATCTGGTGATTGAGAAATTAACTCCTGAGAAGTCATGGCAAGAGATAGTAAAGAATCAAAATGTGGCCTTAGCCATAGTTTTTGCAAGTTTTATCCTTGGGATTTCCATAATTATTGCAGCTTCCATTCATGGATAAAAAGAAAAATCTGTCAATCTTCTTATTGATAGCAGTTTTCATCATTTCCATTTGCGGATTGGTATATGAACTGGTAGCAGGGGCATTAGCGAGTTATTTATTAGGAGATTCAGTAAAACAATTTTCTTTTATTATCGGCACCTACCTTTTTTCAATGGGTGTCGGTTCCTACTTAGCCAAATTCATTCAAAAAAACTTATTTGATAAGTTTATTGAAATTGAATTATTGATTGGTGTGATCGGTGGAACGAGTTCTGTGCTATTGTTTTTATTATTCCAGCAGGTAGAGCATTTTCAATTTATCCTTTATTTTATTGTTTTTCTAACCGGCTGTTTATGTGGAATGGAAATTCCATTATTGATGAATATCTTAAAGGATCGGGTTCAATTTAAGGACCTAGTTTCCAATGTATTTGCCTTTGATTATATCGGTGCTTTAATTGCTTCCGTTCTTTTCCCAATTTTGTTGATTCCAAAACTTGGAGTTATGGGGACTTCCCTACTTTTCGGCATTATCAACATCTTAGTAGGAATATTCCTAGCCTTTTATCTCAGCAAGTTTTTGAAAAACCCTACCCTGATGAAGGTAAAGGCTATCGTTTGTTTCTTGTTTTTGTGTGTTGTTTTCGCTTATTCAGATAATCTATTGAATTATTCTGAGAATCAGTTATATGGAAATAACATTATTTATAAGCATACGACAAATTATCAACGGATTGTATTAACGAATTCAGGAAAGGATTATCAATTATTTTTGAACAACAATTTACAGTTCAACAGTAAGGATGAATACCGTTATCATGAGAGTTTGGTTCATCCGGCAATGTCCATTTCCCGCAATCCCAAAAACATCTTGATCTTGGGCGGTGGCGATGGATTGGCAGCACGAGAAGTTCTTAAGTATGGCGAAGTTGAAAAAGTAACATTGGTAGATTTGGATGAAGGAATGACCCAATTATTCCAGACCAATGAAATCCTACGAAAAATGAATGCCAATGCCTTAAATAGTAAGAAAGTCGAGGTCATCAACCAAGATGCTTTTATATGGTTAAAGGATCAAAATCAACAATATGATGTTATAATAATAGATTTTCCGGATCCATCAAATTACAGTTTAGGAAAACTATATACTACGGCATTTTATAAACGTCTAAGGACTTTGATGAGTCCGGAGGCTCTAATTTCTGTTCAAACGACCTCTCCGTATTATGCACCGAAATCCTATTGGTGTGTACATGCGACGATTGCTTCAATATTTCCCAACCCTCAAGCCTACCATGCCTATGTTCCATCCTTTGGAGAATGGGGATTTTGTTTATTTTCCCCAGATTCGAGTATAGATTTTACGCGTGTAGAGCAAAAAGTGGAAGGATTAAAGTTTTATGATTATAAGTTTGAAAAGCTAACAGATTTTGCGGGTGATATGGGAAAAAGAGAGGTAGAAATCAATCGATTAGACAATCAGATATTAGTGCGATACTTTGATGAGGAATGGGGTAAAATATAATTGGAGTAGGCGTCACTTTCTAAAGGCAAGTTTTATTTTCGGTCTTACCGCTACTTTTATTCAATCTTGCAAACAGAAAGCGAATGGATTATTCCTGAGACTTACAGGAACCAACCATATTTTAGGTCATCGTTTGCGTTTTCCAGATTTTCCAAAGCCCAGCGAAGAGGTCCATGTTCCTGTATTAATATTAGGAGCTGGAATATCCGGACTATCGGCAGGCTATCAATTAAAGGAATCTGGTTTTTCGGACTTCATGATTTTAGAAATGGAGGAACAAGCTGGCGGGAACTCCCGTTCGGGGGAAAATCAATACTCAAAATATCCCTTAGGAGCACATTATCTTCCGATTCCAAATGCTTCAAATCAGGAAATCTATCAATTTTTGGAAAAAGTAGGAATAGTTGTTGGGTGGACCAATGATGGGAAACCTATTTTTGACGAGGAACAGCTTAGTTTTGCGCCACAGTCAAGGTTATTCATCAAAAATTATTGGCAAGAAGGGTCTGTCCCAGAATATAGTTTAAATCCAGATGAGCAGGAGGAATTTAAGCGGTTCTTTCAACAAATGGATACCTTTAGTAAACAGAAAGGAAAGGATGGAAAATTCATCTTTGATATCCCCACTATTTTTGCGTCTCAAGCACATGATTTAGTGGATTTAGATATGCTAAGCATGGAAAAATGGATGCAGGAACAAGCTTACACTTCTGAGAACCTCTACCAATATGTCAATTACTGCTGTCGCGATGATTTTGGAACGGGGATTAAAAACAGTTCAGCATTTGCAGGAATCCATTATTTTTCGAGCCGGAAGCATGATTATTATCCAGATCAGGAAGAGGTCTTAACCTGGCAGGAAGGAAATTCAAGGTTAGCAAAGCATCTAGCAAGTTTTATTCAGGATAAGATTCAATGTGGATGGTTGGCATATAAGGTTGATTACACAGGAAATCAAGTAAAAGTTTATGCTTTTAATTCAAAGACGGGTAAATCTACGTTATTTTTTGTAGACCGATTATTGAGTGCATGTCCACAGTTTGTCAATCAGTATTTAATACCAGGGCGGAAGGAGTTGAGTAAATTATGTCAATATGCCCCTTGGATAACCGCTACCATCACGCTAAAGAAATTTCCTCTATCCATTGGTTCAGATTTATCATGGGATAATATCATCCATGGCGGAAAAGGACTAGGCTATATTTACGATCAACATCAAAGTTTAGGTCAATTCAAATCACCTTTTGTCATCACTTACTATCATAGTTTGGATTCAAGAGATTTGAAATCCGAGCGGCAAAAACTATATGAATGGTCAGAGGTACAATGGAAGGACTTTATTTTAGAAGACTTAAATAAGGCTCATTATGGGATCGCTGCTGAAGTGGAGACGATGGAGATTTTCAGGCTTGGACATGGGATGATCAGCCCAGTTCCGGGTTTTATTAGTTCCTCTGCGAGGAAGCAATTGGAGCGAACTATTGAATCCAAAGTATTTTTCGCACATTCAGATTTATCAGGAATTTCCATCTTTGAGGAGGCCTTTTACCGAGGGACCTTTGCTGCAAAGGAAATTTTAGAAACATTGCGATAATTAATATTCACCTAACATTAGAATAACAGTACAAGGTTAATTTTAGCTTTTGAATAGGAAAGTAAAATTAGCAGAATGAAACGTATACTTAAGCTATATTATGAGAACAAGGTTTTTTATATCAGTTTTCTGCTTTGGTTATTTGTTGTAAGTTCATTAATTTTCTCCTTTTCGAAGCAGGAATCATTTATATTTTTCAATTCTAAGCATTCCTTATTTTTCGATTACTTTTTTACGGTCATCACTCAATTTGGGGATGGGATTTTTGTAGTTGCCTTAGCTTTACTTTGTTTTTTCCTGTGGTCTAGGCGATTAGGAGTTGCAATGGCAGCCACTTATATAGGTTCTGGTTTAATCTGTTCTTTATTAAAGAGATCTTTTCAAACCAATCGTCCTGGATTTTATCTTCAAGATGATCCCCTATTTCATTCCCTATCGTGGATGCCGATGTCCTATCATAATGCCTTTCCATCGGGGCATACCACCTCGGCCTTTGCATTAGCAACCTGCATAGCTGTTTTTTCGAAGCGTAAATCCTTAGGCGTCATCGCATTTGTATTTGCCTGTCTAACAGGATATTCAAGGATCTACTTAGGGCAGCATTTTCTGGATGACGTTTGGTTTGGGTCGATTTTAGGTGTAGGATTCAGCAGTTTATATGCTTTATTACTGAGCTACTTTACTGAACATCGATTCAGTTTATCGCAATTACCTACAAATTTCAGGATTTAGGCTATGTGGAAAATTGCATTGAGTGCAGCTAAATTTGCGGCTGTTGGTTTATTGGGAATGTCCATAGACTTTTTCTTCACTTGGCTGTGCAAGGAAAAATTCAAGATTAATAAGTTCGTAGCCAATGGGATTGGTTTTACAGTTGCTGTCATCAACAATTATATCCTCAACCGAATCTGGACCTTTTCCAGCAAGGATCCTCAAATAATTGGTCAATTTCTTTATTTCCTAGGAATCAGTTGTATAGGTTTAGCTTTAAATACAGGCTTTCTATATCTTTTTCATCAGAAGCTGAAGCTCAATTTTTATCTCAGCAAGCTTATGGCCATAGGAATGGTTTTTATATGGAATTTTTCGGCAAATTTAATTTTCACATTTGGCCATGGTAAATGAATATAGGCTGAAATTAAGATGGCTGATTGTGGTGGCGACGATCATCCGCTGTTTATTTGCCAATTTTATAGAATTGGGAAATGATGAAGTTTATTATTTCACCTATGCCCAACATTTGGATTGGAACCATTTTGACCATCCGCCCATGGTTGGATTGTTAATTCGATTTTTCACATTAAACCTCTATTGGCTGAATGATTTTTCCATGCGTTTTGGCGCCATTATTATGGCGGCCTTCAATACCTGGCTAATTGCATCCATAGCTCGACAATTAATGAGCGAACGGGCAGGATTAATTGCAGCGGTACTCTATACTGCATCCTTATACTCCAGCATTATTTCAGGCTTATTTATCCTTCCAGATTCAATTGCCAATACCTTTTGGATTGCCAGTTTATACAGTATGCTCTGTATAGTGATGAAGGAGTCCAACGAGAAGCAAAATGCTCAGTTCTTATTATTGGGATTATGGATTGGATTAGCTTGTATGAGCAAGGTCCATTCTATTTTCTTATGGTTTGGATTTATTGGATATATCCTATTTTTTCAAAGGCAATTATTAAAAAATAAGTTCCTTTACTTTTCCATTCTCATCAGTTTAATCTGTATACTACCGATCTGGCTATGGAATGAGTATTATCAATATATCACCTGGAAATTTCACAGTCAAAGAGTAAGCCTAATCGAATCTGGAATTCGATTGGATTTCTTTTCTCAGGCATTCTTTGGGCAGATATTCTACAATAACCCTTTGTTGGTTTATCTCTATATTATTGTGCTAATCCAATTAACCCGCAATAAGTTTAAAATCTATGGGATATCCAATCATATTGTTTACCTGCTATTATTTTGTTCCATACCAATTATCTTGGCAACCACTGGAGTTTCATTTTTCAGGCAAGCTCTCCCCCACTGGTCTGGCCCTGGTTTTTTCGGATTGATGATTATTTCAGCTTTATGGATTGATTATCGGTTAGATTTGAATAATATCCCCAGGCTTCGGAGGTTATTGAATATGCAATTGGGATTTACTTTTTCGATAATGTTATTTGCAGTACTACTGATTCATTGGTTTCCAGGAAATTTGTTTTCAAATGCGGATAAACAGCATTTAGGCCAGGGAGATGTTACCTTGGATATGTTGGGATGGAAAGACTTCAAAACCCAATTTGAACAAATTAGAGCAAGGGATATAGAAAATAATTCCATGAAATCCACGGATGCTATCCTAGTACATAATTGGTTTCCTGCAGGACATCTATATTATTATGTTGCGATGCCCTTAGACATGCGATTGATTGCAGAAGGTAAACTTACCGATATACACAAATTTGCATGGCTAAATTTAGCCCAACAACCACTAAAAATTGGGGAGGATGCTTATTATATTAGTCCGTCCAATAATTTTATTGACCCTAATAATCTTTATGCGGACCTATTTAAGGAAATTAAACTAAGAAAGGTATTGGAGCAGCATCGAGGAAATAAAATAGTTAGGTATTGGAACATCTATCAATTGAAGAGTGCTAAAGTTACTATTGGTAACAAGCACCCATTAGCCTATCAGGAGTAATGAAATAACATCCACACAATATTTAAACAATTCGTTTTCAGTGTTTTAAATTATTGTTCTCATAAAAAAAGAGGTTGTCCTAGGACAACCTCTACAGTTTAAATATAAAGATTTAATTGTTTTCTCTAAACTTAACTAAAAATAATTTAATAAGAAATAAAAACATACTTAAAAAAATTAAATAATGATTTTAAGTAAGCCTAGTAAATTATACTCGAGATATTAAACTACAAATCAACTATTTAATGATATACAAGGGTAATAACAGCCATTTATCATGACTGTTATAGAATTCCTGTAGTACAATATTTTAAAAATATTGAGAGGATTTTTGGTTTTTTGGGGCATTTTCTTTCTTTCAGTTGCTTTTTACTCAAAGCTCTGTACCCACAGTAGAAGCATTTGTTCAGCATGATGCTAATTAATTGTTAATAAATTGACGATTTGGTTAAGGCCAAAGATATTTCAAAGATTTGAGAATTAATATGAGAAACCGTAATATTTTAAAGACAATTTAGCAGGTAGGAAAGCAGACTTCAAATAGCATAAATTAACCCTTTATTAATGAAAGGTTTAGCAAAATTAGTCTTGAAAAAATTACAATAAAAAAAAGGCAAAAATTTGCCTTTTTTTATTGTAGGAAATAATAATTTATTTAATCTGCCTGTTTATTATAGTCAGATTCGGTATGCATTGAGCATTTCCATTCTCCATTTTCAAGAATCCAAGTGGATGTACAGACACATTTTGAATTACGTATTTCACCTTGATTATCAACCTCGATTTCAATCAGGTACCCTATAGTAGCGAAACTTTTACTAAATAGTTCCACAACGGCATCTGTCAATCCCTTAATCTTCATTTTCATTCCCTGCCCCATGTCAAAATATTTTTTATAGGTCGGTTCATCAATTTGATTTACACCATCCTTACTCGCAACTATACAGGGGAAATAAGTTAAATTTTTTACGGTTTCATAGTCCAGATTAGCCATTCCATCCCAATATTTGCGTTCAAGTTCAATAATTTGATCTTTCATTACCGTAGAGTATATGTGATACATCTTGAACAATCTGCGAGAAAATAGGTTTTAATTTTTCAGTTTAACACGTAATAACTGATCTGTAGAAGTAAGATATAAATATCCATCTGTAGCAAAAGCACAGTTGGCCGTATGTACAGTTGAACGAATTCTTCCTATAGGTTTTCCTGAGGAGTTAATCACTACCACTCCATCCCCTGCTGCAGCAAACATATTTCCATTTTTATCCATTTTTATACCATCAGCCGCCAAGGATTCTGCTGGGAATTGCTTTTTAAAGTCGAAGAATATCCTGCCTTTTGATAAAAGACCATCCTCTTTAATATCGTATGCCATAATAAATGGATTATTTCCATCGCTTAAAGCAACAAATAAAGTTTTTCCATCAGGAGAAATAACAATTCCATTAGGTCTTGCCAAATTTGAGATCACCTGGGTAGCTTCTCCTTTTGCATTGACTTTGTAGACCCCATTTTCAGCAATTTCTTTTGTTTCGGTATCATTTTCACGTCCTGGCAAGCCATAGGGAGGGTCAGTAAAATAATAATCACCATTCGGGTGTTGGCAGATATCATTCGGAGAGTTAAACTTCTTGCCTTGCCAATTGTCGACTAAAGTTTCCTTCTTTTTAGTTTTCAGATCAATTTTAGCAATTCTGCGGTTTCCATGATCACAGGCAATTAAATATCCTTCTTTATTAATCAATAAGCCATTCGTTCCTTGCTCCTCACTATAGGTCCCAGGGCCTTCAAAACCGGCAGGTTTAATAAATTCCTGTAATCCATTAGCTTCAGACCATTGATAAATAATATTTTGTCTGGTATCCGAATATAGCAGGAAGTTGCCATCATTTACCCAGACAGGACCTTCAGCCCAGGTCATACCATCGGCAAGTTTTTCAACTTGAGCCGTAGAATCAATAATAGCAAGCATGGCAGGGTCTAACACTTCGACAGTCCCCATTTTTGGATATTCCTTTACAAGTTTAGTGCTATCAGCATTCGTATTTGTATTGGACTGACTGGTGGAATTTGCACAAGAAGCCAATACAGATGAAAATACAAGAGCATGAATAAGAGTTTTACGCATATGAGTAGGTTTTAGTTTTCTTAAAAATAGGAAAATAGGCTGAAAATGAGTCTATATAATATCAATAAATTAAATAGAAATATCATTTTTAATTAATATATTTAATCAAACCAATTCACTGATTATGAAAACATTAATTAGTCTAATCATTATATTTTCTACGATCCTTACGGGATATTCTCAAACGAAAAAACCAGATTCTTCAATTCCAAAACCAATAGAACAATGGATAAAATCGGAATTATCGAAATCAAAAGTGAAAGAAATTAAAGATTATGGTATAGATAATTTTTTCAAGGAGGACTCCGTTCGGATAATAGGTTATATTAAAGGATATAAACCCGAGAATTCTTCGAGATATGGTATGATTTACCATGGAAATCTCATAACCAATGAAGAAAGTCCAACCTTAGTTCGAATAAGTCCCGATGGAAGGTTTGAAACGCAGATCTTGCTCAAATTTCCATTGCATTCTTTTATGATTTTATTTAATAAATTTTACAATTTTTATGTTGAGCCAGGGAATACTTTGGCGATGATTATTGATCCATCTGTGGAAAATGAAAAAGAGGCCATTCAATTTTTAGGAAATACCCAACAAATAAATAAAGAAATCGCTTCCATAGCACTTCCTGATATACCGTATGATTCTTTAATAACTCGGATCAAAACCTTATCTGAACAGAAGTTTGTAGAGTTAAACAACAAGGAATGGGAAGAAGAGAAAAGCCGAGTTCAAGGTATTTTTGCAAAAGAGAAATATTCGGCAAAAGCAAAAAAGGTACTCTTAAATAATATTGATCTCTATTACCTGGATAAGTTATTCACTTTTGAGATGAACCGAAATTATTATGCAGAACAAGATAGTAGCAATGCCGTATTGCAAGTTCCATTATCAGCTTCTTATTTTGATTTCATCAATAAAATAGACATGAATGATCATACCTACCTCACTGGACGAGAGTTTAAATTTACGATCAATCGAATAGAATTTTCTCCAATATTTCCCTTGAGAGAATTTATAAATGAAAAAAATGCATATCAGAAGTTAGATTCAGTTGGCATGGCTCGATATAAAAGCAAGGAATTACCCTTGTTTTATAACATTGCGAAGGTTCGGGCGATATCTGGAGAATTATTAAGATCCATTGGTAATCAGGAAAGGGCTGAAAAAAATCTAATTGATGCTAAAAAGAACCTTCATCAAGCCGTTTTAATCTCTGAATTAGAATCGGTTATCGCGAAGAAGGATAAAAATAAAGATGGTTATGAGCTTCCTAAAACGGAGTCAGCAGCAATTTTCAAAAAATTAATGGAGCCATATAAGGGTAAAATTGTCGTTGTTGATTTTTGGGCGGAGAATTGTGGTCCTTGCCGAGCAAATATTGAACATACTAAAGATTTGAGAAATCAATTAAAAGATCATCCGAATCTGGAATTTGTATTTATTACAGATGTTGGTAATACTGCCAAAAAGTTCTACGATGGATATATCAAAGAGAATTTCATGGACAACAGTTTTTTAGTTTCCGAAGATGATTATTTAGCATTTCGGGAATTATTCCGGTTTAATGGAATTCCACGATATGTTCTAATGGATGATAATGGAAAAATTAGAAATGAAAATTTTCCAATGCACAACCTAGCATATTACATGAGTTCTAATTATCCAGAGAAATTCAAGAGAGAGGATTTTGAAGTCAAAAAGAAGACGGAGTAAAAACAGCATTAACCCCAATTAATCGATTGGATTAATGGGCTGTTCTACCATTGTACTATCTAATTTTGCACTATCAATACTATCTAAGCTATCGATGGGCTGATCCATTTGATTATTATTGTTATTGCTGGGATTATTACAAGCAAATGTGGTTAGCAAGAACAATAGGGGAAAAAAATATATTAGTTTTTTCATGACAATTCTATTTTTTAGCTGTGATTTTCTTTGGTTCTTTAGGATGTAAATTAGGATCCGGCATAATATTTAATTGATCTTCTTGCGGATCTACCCCAGCTTCAGCATCCTTATCCTGAGGTTTTAATTTTCTTTGCATAAATGCGGTCAAATCCTTCTTTTTATTGGGCCTATCCTTATTGTTAAGCCCTTCTTTTGCACTTTCATTTTTAGTAGCCATAATTTCTATTATCAAAGTCATTTAAAAAGTCAGGTTAATCTAATTATTTCAAATTAACCTGGCTCTTTGCAAAATGGATAATTAAACGTTAACTAGAATATTATTCTGTATGCTTATCTTAAGAAAACCTGGTATTAAATTTTGTTGACATTATTTCAATAAAGCGTATAAATACATTTACAAAGGGTATTTATCCCACAACTAAACAACATTGAATCTGTTCAATTCATAAAACATTATATGAAAACAAGATTATTATCGGTAAAGCATGAGCCAGGTCTTATACTTGCCTTTGGTCTAATTCAAGATTTAATGGGTGATCCTGAAGACAATAAAAATAAGGAGAATAATGAACCGCAATTTCAAAATCCATTTTATGATCCAGATTCGGATCAAGGAACACCGAAACCTAGCCCAGAAGAAGATCCGCTAAAAGACGACAATGAACCTATTGGTGAGGAATACCCTTTGAAAGAAAATATTAACCCTGAGGAGGAAGAAGAAGAAGAAGAGGAAGAGGTGGAAGAGGAATACAGCAATAATTCTGATAGTCCGGGATTATTTGATGATGACGATGATGATTTTTAAGATCATAATTATTATTTAGCGAATCCCTTTTGAATGAGAAGTTTGCGGATATTTCTTAGGATTAAAAATCATTGTTTTTGTGGTATTAGAGCGAATATTAGCGTGTTTTGGCAAACTATTTGTTATAACAGCGGAAACTTTCAAAGTGAGAGTTTTTATTGAAACAATTACTTATTATCATGAAAAAATTATTTTTACCTATTCTAACTCTATGTATGTTCATGCTTGCGACGAGCAAGAATGTTCAAGCGCAGACTCCTTACCGTACTGCCATTGGGCTTGGGATTGATTTAGGCGATGGCGAGAGTTTATTTGGTCCACAGCTAAAACATAGTTTTGGCGGTCGCGATGCTGGAAATGTTCAAGTATTATTTGGGGATCACATTACAGTAATTGGTGCTGATTACTCTTATAATCAACGTATTGCCGGAGCAAAAGGTTTGACTTGGTATGTTGGTGTTGGTCCACAGTTATCATTTATTGACCATGGAAAATGGGATGATGATTGGTATGATGATGATGATAAACACTGGAAAGGTGAAACACATACTGATTTTGCCATTCGTCCAGCATTAGGTATGGAATTTAGAATTCCTTCAACACCATTAGCAATGCATTTTGATTGGAAACCTTGGTGGAACTTATCACATGGTTCACACTTTGAAGCATCAAGATTTTCATTAGGATTTAAATTCGTATTGAAATAAGATTTCATTAAGAATAAAAATAGCCTGCATAAATTATGCAGGCTATTTTTTTGTTCTTTAATTACACAAATGCGCCCTTAGATTGTTCTTCCTATATGAAGCGGCCTAAGATATTCAGAAAGATGAGCCCCTATCAATATTGGGCATTTATATGGTTCTTTCTGGTCCCCATGAGTATTTATTTAGTTGGGGGCTTAATCATGCTGATTGTAACTTTGATAGATCGGAAATAATTCCTTTATTTTTTAATCAGCTCTACCCTTCTATTTTGTTGTTTTCCTGCTTCAGAATTATTGTCAGCGATAAAGTCATTTGCACCAAAACCATTTGAAGCTAATCTGGATTTATCGATTCCATCCTGAACCAAAGTATTTAAGACAGTATTCGCCCGATCTTTGGATAGCTGTAAATTATGGTCAGCATTTCCTACATTATCGGTATAACCATTGATATCCAATTTCATGGAGCTATTAGATTTCAAGACTTTTCCAATTTCAGCGACCAATTCTTTACCATCAGGTTTCAAGGTTGCCTTATCCGTATCAAAATTAATTTGAAGCACGGACTTCCCCTTTTCATTTAAATCTTTTTCAATTTTATCTGCTTTTATGATTCCGACAGTTTGTTTGAAGGCCTCTGCTTCAGCAACATAAATAGCACCATAGGCCGTATTTGAAACAATGGCGAATAAAATAACCTTATCCCCTTTTTTCAAGCCATAGGTAACCAGGTTTTCCATGCTGGAAGTTCCAAAATCATAGAAATAGCCATCTTTATTATTGGCTTTATTAAGTGCGTCAATTTGTTCTTGCGGCACTTGTCCTTCAAAAAGTTTTTTAGCACCTAAGCTTTCAAAATGTTTAGCATAAGATTGAACAAATTTATATTCATCCCACTTTCCACTTCCAGGATCTTTAGGGTCAGTCATACCATAGCCTTTGACTTTAATTTTACCCTCAACCGGATAGAATGAATTTCCAGTATAGAATTCAATCTTTCCGAAGTCAGAATCTCTATCAAAGCCATAGCTACTTTTAGCGTCGAGCCATTCAGGAATAGAATAGTAAGGGAATTGGCCCATCTCAGCAGTTGCTTCAGGTAGGGATTCTGGGTTGAACGTATTAGCAGATTCAGTCGGGTTTGTTGTAACGGTCGTATCCAAAGTGCTGTTTGAAATACTATCCGAGTTGGCAGCATCCTTATTTGCCGCATTATTACATGACATCACAGTCAAGAATACAGGCAGTATACCTAATAAAATGGTTCTTTTGTTCATTTTTCATTAATTAGTGTAATTAAATATAGGAATATTACCTGTTAATAGCTTTAATTAATTGAGTTTTTTAGGCATGTATCTTAGGTTAAGAATTTCAATTATTATTTCCAAATCCCTTTAATTTCAAATACTTCCAATTCCAGAATTTCGATATTGTTTCCCCAGAAATGGAACCCTTCCTGATTATTTGGGTCAGGTTTTCTTTCGAGATAACTGGTATAGATTCCGTTGTCAAAAAAGACTTCAATGGAGGTTCTATCAATGTAGATATCGGCAGAAAGTTCCATACTGGTTGGGTCCTGAGGCGAGTAAAACATGGTATTCAAGATATTAGCATTCATATCATAGCTAATCATCCGTTGTGCATAGAGGTTGAACCCTGCTTCGGTAGCATGTGATAATTTGATTTTTGTACGGATTCTAATCTTATCGTAATCGCTAAATTGATGTAAAAGTTCGTTTGCCTTGGAGGAAGTCAAATTCTTCCAGGAATCGATCTTGCTAAACAATTGTTCTGTTTCTTTTATTGGGTTATTAAATAACCGAGGACCATCTTTCGTAGTTCTTAAACTCAGTTCAGTTGGCAACATCATCATACCATTGAAGGGCATGTTTGGCTGTTGGATTCGCCCCCATCCTATTTGGATTCGGCGACCGTCATTTTCGGGGATATTGCTATAAGTTTGAGCAGCATAGAGTTTTCCAGAATTATAGAAATACTTACCTGCTTCAGGACTAAATACTTTCCCATCGAAAGAGCCAAGCATATAGGTTCCAGTGGCACCATACATAACCCATTTTTTATTATTCGGATTTCCATCAATTGGCAATTCAAACAATTCGGGGCATTCCCAAAAACCTGATACATGACTTTGATAAGTCCAATTTTTCAAATCATTAGCGGTATAGATGGAATGTCCGTCGCGCTCATTTAATATCATAACCCAATGTTTAGAAGGCTCATACCAGAATACCTTTGGATCTCTGGTATCCTGACTATTCCATTTTTCCTTGGAGTCTATGATTGGATTTTTGTTGTATTTCGTCCAGGTTCTACCTTTATCCAAGCTATAGGCCATACATTGCACCTGTCGGGCATCGGATGCTGCCGTATAGAAAGCAATCATTGCGGGTTGTTTACCCTTATTGTAACCAGCATGATTCTGATAATCAATAATGGCGGAACCAGAAAACATGGTTCCTAATTTATCAGGATATAAGGCCGTTGGCAATTCTTTCCAATGAATCAAATCAGCACTTACGGCATGTCCCCAATGCATATTTTCCCATTCCGTTTCCATTGGGTTATGTTGGTAGAACAGATGATATTCTCCATCGTAGAATACTAATCCATTAGGGTCATTTATCCAGCCTCTTTTTGTGCTGAAGTGGTATTGCGGACGATTCTTTTCTTGGTAAATACTGTCCTGTCCGTGGATTTCATCAGCCTGATAGATTTTCTTCAGGGTTTTCTCATCCACATCAGCGCTAATCTTTAGATTTTTCCCCATGAGATGGGATACGTCATAAAACACCCAATAATCTTCTTTGTCGGGAGCTAGGCGGACAACGACAGACCATGGCTCACTGGCATCTGGCAGAAAGGTCATTTTCTTTCTATCCTGTTGATTTGAGATAGGGAAATTGAGATATTTTTTATTGATTTTAAGCGTGATTTCAGCTGCAGAACCAACGCTTGAAAGGAGCAAAAGCAAAAGAAAGAAAGCCGAACATTTCATAGGTAATCGTTTAGGTTAGATTAAGATAGGGATTATTTTATGATAAATTTTTCTTTTTTTTGATAATAAAACAAGATTGAAAAGTTCCAAAAAAGAAACGAATATTTCCTCTATCTTTGCAGCTCAAATAAAATCGATCGAATCGTGATTAACGTAAATAACATTTCCGTTTCCTTTGGGGGAACGACTCTTTTTTCCGATGTAACATTTTCCATCAATGAAAATGATAAAATCGCCTTAATGGGTAAGAATGGTGCTGGAAAATCGACCTTATTAAAGATTATTGCTGGCGTTGGGAAGCCGACGACAGGTAATGTTTCTGGGCCTAAAGATGCTGTGATTGCCTATTTACCTCAGCATTTATTGACGAAAGACAATATGACGGTCTTTGAGGAGACTTCCAAAGCATTTGAGGAGGTTTATAAGATGCGCGATGAATTGGAGGAGTTGAATGAGCAATTGAATGTTCGTACGGATTATGAGACCGATGATTACATGAAATTAATCGAACGGGTTTCAGAATTGAGTGAGAAGTTCTACTCAATCGAAGAGACCAATTACGATGCTGAAGTTGAGAAGGTTTTAAAGGGTTTGGGCTTTGAGCGTTCTGATTTCAACCGCCAAACCTCTGAGTTTTCAGGAGGTTGGAGAATGCGTATTGAATTGGCGAAAATCCTTTTGAAGAAACCAGATTTGATTTTATTGGATGAGCCAACCAACCATATGGATATCGAGAGTATCGAATGGTTAGAAGATTTCTTGATCAACCAAGCGAAGGCTGTAATTGTTATTTCACACGATAGAGCATTTGTAGATAATATCACCAATAGAACCATTGAGGTTACCATGGGTAAAATCTACGATTATAAGGCTAAATACAGTCATTACCTGGAGCTTCGCAAAGAGCGTAGACTACATCAATTAAAGGCTTATGAGGAGCAACAACGTTTTATAGCTGATAACCAAGAATTTATCGATAGATTCAAGGGTACCTATTCTAAGACATTACAGGTGCAGTCACGCGTAAAAATGTTGGAAAAACTGGAAATCATTGAAATTGATGAAGTTGATAATTCAGCTTTACGTTTGAAATTTCCACCTTCTCCAAGATCAGGAACCTATCCTGTAATTGTTGAAGACTTGACAAAATCATATGGTGATCATTTGGTCTTCCAAAAGGCGAATATGGTCATTGAGCGAGGACAAAAAGTAGCATTTGTAGGTAAAAACGGAGAAGGTAAATCGACGATGATCAAGGCCATTATGGGTGAAATTGATGTCGAGGGGACTTTAAAAGTTGGCCACAATGCTAAGATTGGATATTTTGCACAGAACCAAGCTGCATTGTTGGACGAGGAGCTAACGGTATTTGAAACCATTGATCAAATAGCGATTGGTGATGTAAGGGTTAAGATCAAGGATTTATTGGGCGCTTTTATGTTTAGTGGAGATGATACGACCAAGAAGGTAAAAGTTCTTTCTGGTGGAGAGAAGACCAGGTTAGCGATGATCAAATTGTTATTGGAGCCAGTAAACGTATTGATTCTGGATGAGCCGACCAACCATTTGGACATGAAGACCAAGGATATCATCAAAGATGCCTTACAGGATTTCGATGGTACATTGATTCTAGTTTCCCACGACCGTGACTTCCTAGATGGATTGGCAACTAAGGTATTTGAGTTTGGAAATAAACGCGTTCGTGAACACTTTGAGGATATCAAAGGATTCCTTGAGTATAAGAAAATGAGCAGTTTAAAAGAGATTGAAAAATAATATAATTCACTTAAAAAGAAAGGGTTAATATACAACATATTAACCCTTTCTTTTTTATATAGAATAATCTTTTAAACGACAACCGGAGTTTCTTCCGTATGTAATTTTTGTTGAGCTATAAGATGATGCAGTACTTCCGTTGAAAGACCATGTAAGGTCAATCTAAATCCAGCACCATAAGTTGGCAAAGGGATCATAGGATGCTTATTGTTCAATGCAATTAGCTTTTCAGGGCATCGCATAATCGTTGCGGCATATACTCCAATAACCTCATCCAATTGCAGTGAATTGGAAGCACGCCAGAAATCATTGTCCGTTAGGAAGAATTGATAGACTGGGGTGAATACTTCAATAGCTGAGGATAAGTCCATAATATTGGTCCAACGATTTGGGAATTCCTCAAATGGAATTGGGTTGGCTGAAACAGCGGAAAAATTTGGATTATCCACGGGTTCAATTTTCAATCCTTTATCCTGAATTGCAGTATTTAAATTGATAATAAAGTTATAAAGATTCAGGTCATGCTCTAGGAACAAATTATCTTTTACTGCATTGAGAGATAAGGGCTTAAGTGGATTCATTGGAATATCCTCTGCTCCTTTGACATTATCCTTGATAAAGCGCAATACTTCAGATCCTAAATAGAAGTGACGCAGAATCAAGAAATTAGCTTCGGGAGACACCCAATATTTCATTCCCCAATAGAGAAATCGATGCAGTGTTTTAGGAGCATTGATCAGATTAGGTGCTACGGCTTTAAAAATCTGTAGAATGATAATGGTCAATCGGCCAAATACGCGTAGGAATGGCAACAGAAATTGTTTACTTTTCCGATTGGAATCAAATAGAAAAGCGGCCTTAGCATCCTTATTAAATGGCACACTATTATCAAGGAACAAGGCATGCCAGTGGCTGGGATCCCTTGGGTTATTCTTCTTATGTTCGAAATATTCGCTGGTATGTAACATATTTCAGTATTAATAATTTCCTATTTCAGCCAGTTGCAATTGGTATAATTTCGCCACCACTTTCGCCGTTTTTGCTACTCTTTTGGCCATATCTGCAGTCAATAACTCGGAGTTCAATGCTTTTTCAAAACGCTCGAAGTGATTATCATTGGAATCGGAGGTTTCATGGTAAATAAAGAAGGAAACCTGGTCATCCTTTAAATCCAACTGATGTTGAATAGCTCGACCCCATTTTCCTGCCAAACGATTCCCTAAGCCTTCGATGATAAACATGCCTCCCAATAAATCAAAAGGATTTGGCTGGCTTGCTTTATGGAACATAAAGGCACTTAATGCTTCTGAACCAATATTCTTTTCGCCATGATAGAGGTCTTCCCTATCTCCACCACAATTGATATAGTTCTTTTCCAGAATCTGATAATCTTTGTGTTCATCCCTGGAATGCGATATAAATGAAGAACGGATATCGAAATAATCCATACTCACATTGGATGCCGCACGAGCAATCCATTGAGAGCCATCAATTACTTGTTGTCTTAAATTTAACAAAAGTAATTTATAGTCTTCCAGACTGATCGTTCCATTATAGATTCGTTCGATGATAGGCGTATTTCTCAAGGATAATTCGAAATCGACCCAAATCTGAGTCAAGTCGCGCACCAATTTTTCCTGGATAGGTTTATGGTCTATGTGAATTTCAGGAGCTAAGATTTCATCCTTTTTAGAAATGAGAGGGGTTTTATCGCTTTGACCATTGCCAACAACCTTAAGCTTCATGAAGGTGGTAATAAACCGTCCACTCTCCGGAACCATACAGATTATTTCCTGATTAGGTTTTAATTTATTGCTGTAGAGCAATTCCTCCAGCATAATATAAATGGAAGCAGCGCCAGTATTTCCCTTATCGTGAAGATTAGTAAACCATTTATCTTCCTCGATGGTCAGTCCGCCTTTTTTCAGTAAATCTACAATTGGCTGTTTGAAATATTCTGAAGAATAATGGCAAACCAACCAATCAATTTTCTTAGGGTCTACCTTTCCTGCTTCAATCAATTGAAAGAGGTGCTGAACACCAAGATTTACAGTATTGTTTACCAGTTTGATATCTTGCTTTAAATTTATTGCAGCATCGGCATCGGCATCTGAGAAATTAGGATAATCCAACCAATTTTTATCGATTGTACCATCTTTCTTTTTGTTAGCCCCTGTGTACATGCAGACCTCAAAGCTATTAGCATAGGATTTGACATCTATCCATTCAATTTCAAGGCTTAGTCCATTTTTATTGGGTTTATTTGCGAGGTACATTGCTCCGGCACCATCTGACAGCATCCAGCGCAAGAAATCGGTATCCATTGGGAGCCCTTTTTCCTGAATGTGAGGTTGTTTTTCAAAGCGAGAAGCTTTGAACATTCGGCTCGGCATATCCGCTGCACAGGCAATCGCGTTTTCATTTTCAGAAGTCAGGATATGGAGGAAAGCACTTTTTAAGGCCATAATGCCCGATGAACACACGCTTTGATGGGAGACGATATTACAAACCGGAAGCTTAGCTTCAGCATGTACCATGCTCGCGAATCCCGGAATTGGCAAGTCACCTTGGGTCGTTCCCGCAGTTAATAATTCAATATCCTCCTTCTTGATCTTGGCATTCTCAATGCAATTTTGGATAGCTTTATCGGCCATTCCGGCAACAGAATCGGTTGAGTTTTGTTCTTTATCCAAAGCATAATAGCGGGTGTTAATACCGTTTTGCTTCAGCATTCGATCCTTGGTCCTGGAGGGTTTCCCTCCTATCAATCCCAAATAGTCTTCCATTTCATCATTTGAAATGGGCGAATTTGGAAGATGCTTACCAATTGCATTTATATAAACTTTTTTATTTTCTGATTTCATTTAATTCTTATTTTCTGAAACTTGCGTTTTAAATATTTTATCGAAGATACTGAGCATAAATCCAAAATTTCCGTGCCCCCATTTATGATGCATACTATGTCTAAAGGTATATTTAGAGAAAGATGAGTTGGGTTTATCAGATGGTATTTCATGGTTACAATGACCTAGCAAATTGATGACCAAACTCATAATCGGAAGGCTTAATATTGAATATACTTGAAAATCATGGATAAAGAGCGGGAAAAAGATTACCGTTCCTAATAAAAATGCTTCTATCCAGTGGAAGCTAAAAATGGAATAGGCTGTTGGTTCTTTAGACCAATGGTGTACTTTGTGCACATTCAGGAAGAACCAGCGCCGATGGAGCAACCAATGGACCATATAAAAGTGGAGTTCGTTCCAAAAGAATAATAATGGGATTTCCCATAGGCAATTCCAAGGATTATCAAATCTCACCTTAAAAATCCCTTGAGAAAATAATATCTGAAAGAGAATGGCCTGAAGTGAAAAAACGAGGATGGAAACCAATGAGTTTCTGATTTCCTTGCTTCGTTGACCGGGTTTCTTGGCGAAGACAATCTGCCTTAAGGTTTTATTCTTGGTTTTGTAATCAACAATGATTTCAGTGATGAATGTACCCACGAAATATAGGATGCTGAAAAACACAAAAAAGAAGGCACTGGTATAGTACCATTCCGATAAGACGAAATTGAATGTTTTTTCCAGTAATTCGTTCATTTATATTCCTTGAGCCTTATCGAATTCAACCAATTTATGTAATATTAACTCAATTTATTAAAGGTTTATTATGTTTTATCTCACTTAGATAAATCCTTGAAACAAGGAGAATTAATATTAATTGAAATTATTGAATATTAATCCTTCTCTGCAATTAAATTAATAAAAAAATTAATAATAGCGGTATGGAGGATGGAAAGAATTGGAAATGACAGCCGATACATTTATTGAAGGAAATAGATTTTTCGGCGCTGCTTAGAATCCCTCTCTGGGGTTTCATTGTGATGCTACATAATCAGCGTGGGAAAAGCGAATGGGCAATTTTTCTGTCTTGTATAGCGTAATAAAAATGGATTCTTCGGCGATGCTCAGAATGACAACCGAATGTTTTTTGGAGGAAACAGATTCTTCGGCGGTGCTCAGAATCCCTCTCTGGGGTTATCTTGTGATACTATACAATCAGCATGGGTAAAAAGCGAAAGGGCAATTTTTCTGTCTATATAGTGTATTAAAAATGGATTCTTCGGCGATGCTCAGAATGACAGCCGATACTTTTATTGAAGGAAACAGATTCTTCGGCGGTGCTCAGAATCCCTCTCTGGGGTTATCTTGTGATACTATACAATCAGCATGGGTAAAAAGCGAAAGGGCAATTTTTCTGTCTATATAGTGTATTAAAAATGGATTCTTCGCGATGCTCAGAATGACAGCCGATACTTTTATTGAAGGAAACAGATTCTTCGGCGGTGCTTAGAATCCCTCTCTGGGGTTATCTTGTAATACTCTACAATCAGCATGGGTAAAAAGCGAAAGGGCAATTTTTCTGTCTTGTATAGCGTAATAAAAATGGATTCTTCGGCGATGCTCAGAATGACAGCCGATACTTTTTTTGGAGGTAACAGATTCTTCGGCGGTGCTCAGAATCCCTCTCTGGGGTTATCTTGTGATACTATACAATCAGCATGGGTAAAAAGCGAAAGGGCAATTTTTCTGTCTTGTATAGCGTAATAAAAATGGATTCTTCGGCGATGCTCAGAATGACAGCCGATACTTTTTTTGGAGGTAACAGATTCTTCGGCGGTGCTCAGAATCCCTCTCTGGGGTTATCTTGTGATACTATACAATCAGCATGGGTAAAAAGCGAAAGGGCAATTTTTCTGTCTTGTATAGCGTAATAAAAATGGATTCTTCGGCGATGCTCAGAATGACAGCCGATACTTTTTTTGGAGGTAACAGATTCTTCGGCGGTGCTCAGAATCCCTCTCTGGGGTTATCTTGTGATACTATACAATCAGCATGGGTAAAAAGCGAAAGGGCAATTTTTCTGTCTTTTATAGCGTAATAAAAATGGATTCTTCGGCGATGCTCAGAATGACAGCCGATACTTTTTTTGGAGGAAATAGATTCTTCGGCGGTGCTCAGAATCCCTCTCTGGGGTTATTAAAATGTTAAGAATATGACAATAATTCACAAATAATCTTTAGGTAATTTTTATTTAAAATACTTTGTTGAAATTGATAAAAAACAAGAAGTATGGGTCATATCTATTTCGTTTATATCATTACGAATTATAATAAGAAGGTATTATATATAGGAGTTACAAATAGTTTAAAAAGAAGGCTTCATGAACATCAATTTGATGATGGATATTTTAACTCATTTACAAAGAAATACTATGTTTTTTATCTAATTTATTATGAACTATTTTCCGATGTTAATGATGCAATAAATCGAGAAACTCAATTAAAAGGTTGGACTAGAAAGAAAAAGAATGCTTTGATTAATAAGAAAAATCCAAATTGGGACTTTCTTAATAATGAGATTTAGAGGGATTCTGAGCGTAGTCGAAGAATCTGTTTGTTACCACAAAATGGCAATTGTCATCGTGAGCAAAGCGAACGATCTATTTTATAAAGGAATGCATTCGCAAACAAAGATTGAGATGATGAATTGAAAAATAAATTTTTCAACCTTGTTTATAGTATTAAAAATGGATTCTTCGGCGATGCTCAGAATGACAGCCGATACATTTATTGAAGGAAATGGATTCTTCGGCGGTGCTCAGAATCCCTCTCAGTTGTTTTTTACTAGCTATTTCCCAACAAAAAAGGGATGAATTATTTGATAATTCATCCCTTTTTTGATCTTTATTTTTATTTCTCTTACTTTTCTGGGTTTGCTTTTTTAGCGATTTCGAATAGATCTGGGCCTATGTGGCAATATCCACCTGGATTTTTATCTAAATAGTCTTGGTGGTATGTTTCAGCATCAAAGAAATTCTTTAATGGTTCATTTTCTACTACTACCGGCTTTTGTAGACTTAGGGATAATAGATGAAGTTTATCTTTTATAATTGCCTCATCAGCGTCATCCGTGTAGTAGATTCCGGTGCGGTATTGTGTTCCTCTATCGTTTCCTTGCTTATTTAAGCTGGTAGGATCGATACTTTGGATGTATAGATCGATCAATAATCCTAAATCAATTACTTCTGGATCATATACTACTTTTACCGTTTCTGTAGCACCTGTATTTCCTGTACATACTTCTTCATAAGTAGGGTTATTTTTAGTTGCGTTTGCATACCCAACTTCAGTCCCTACTACTCCCCTTACCAATTTGAAAAAATGTTCGGTTCCCCAAAAACATCCTCCTGCGAAATATATTTCTTTTCCTTTTCCTGTTGTGCTCATTGTCTTATTAATTTCTGATTTTTTTTCCTCCTTACGGTCTGTAAATCCCATTGTCATTAAAAATACTACGACCAATAAGGTTGATCCAATAATTGTTAATTTATTCATTTGCTTCCAATTTCTGTGACAAAGTTAAGGAATTTGACAATTAAATCTATCTTTTTGGGATTAGAACAGAATTAGCGAATAAATGTTTTTTGTAAAATAATTAATGTTTTACATTAATTATTTATAAGTTTGCATTATATATTAATATCAAACCTTTATGAACCAGGTAAAAATTATATCAACATTTTTAAAATATCTCTGCTATTTTTTAGCAATTGGATATTCATTAACCTTTATCTATTCTGTTATTTGTTTGTTGACTGGTCTTTGGACGCTTCCATATGGAGATGGAAATTACATTCATATCTTATACCCGTTTACTAATGAGCCATTTATTAATTTAGATAATAATATCAAATACTTTATATTTTCATTTCTACTACCGATTGGCTTTTATGGGATATTTTTTGGGTTAACTGCGCAGGTATCCTCTGTATTCTTAAAGTCCAGGATCTTTACGAAAGAAAATCAAGGCATCTTTGAGCGTTATTTTATGTTGAATACGTATATCCCTCTTCCAATGGTGCTTATTGGGTTGATGTTTGTCGAAGTGGAGGGAATGATATGGATTTTGGTTTTCATCCATCTTATTTTGGGTATCTTTAGCCTGTTCTTGGCTAATATTTGCAAACAAGGACTACATTTACAAAACGAACAAGATTTAATTATTTAAACATGCCTATCATCGTCAACCTTGATGTCATGCTTGCCAAACGTAAAATGCAAAGCAAAGAGTTAGCAGAGAAATTGAATATTTCTCCGGTAAATCTTTCTATTCTAAAAACGGGAAAAGCTAAGGGCGTTCGTTTCGATACTTTAGAGGCTATTTGTCAAATTCTTGAATGTCAACCCGGGGATATTCTGGAATTTAAGGAAGACTAAGCAGCACAATCAAGGTCCTTTATTTATTGATTTTTTTAATCGGCAATATTGCTGACAGGCTATTTATTGCCCAAAAATTTAAATTATGAACACATTAATTATTAATGAGCTTAACCTCAGCTACTCCAATAATCAACAAGCAATTAAGAATGTCTCATTGCAGCTCGAGAATGGAATGTTTGGGCTATTAGGACCAAATGGCGCAGGAAAATCATCTTTGATGAAAACTATTGTCGGTTTACAAAAACCTAGTTCAGGAACTATCATGTTTAATGGGGAAAATATCGTTCAAGAGCCTGAACATATCAAAAAGCATCTGGGTTTCCTGCCTCAGGACTTTGGAGTTTATCAGAAAGCTTCTGCTTATGATTTATTAAATCATATCGCCATATTAAAGGGAATTACTGACCAATCTCAAAGAAAGCAACAAATCCTAGAATTGTTGGAAAGAGTTAATTTATCCTCATTTCAAAACAAGGAGGTGCATAAATTTTCCGGTGGTATGCGGCAAAGGTTTGGGATTGCCCAGGCGTTATTGGGCGATCCTAAAATCATAATTGTCGATGAACCAACAGCTGGTTTGGATCCTGAGGAAAGAAATCGATTTAATCTTCTCTTGAATAATTTCAGTAAGAATATGATTATTATTTTTTCAAGCCACATCGTTGAGGATATTCAGAATTTATGCCCGCAAGTTGCGATTATGAATCAAGGCAAGATTCTGACCTTGGGCAATCCAAAAGATTTAGTTCAGCCAATTCAAGGAAAATTATGGGGTAAGAGCATTGACATTCATGAAGAAGTCTGGTATAAAGAGGATTACCGAGTGATCAGTCAGAAACTTGTGAATGGGAAATTGATGATTAGTGTGCTGCATGATGAGCAGCCAAAAGGATTTGAAAGCATTCAACCAAGTTTGGAGCATGTATATTTTTCCAGTATTGAAACTAATCTCAATTAAAATGGCTAATATTTTTCACTTCGAACTTCGCCGTACTCAAAAGAATTGGGCTACTTATTTATTGGGATTTATTTATATTTCTGCAGGTTTCTTTATTGGAAGTTCATTCAATCTCTCATTTTCCGAGGGATTATATTTGAATTCAGCATTCAGCTTAGGATATGTAATCGGCTTATTAAGTTTATCGGTGATATTTATTGCGAACTTATATGCCCTTCCCCTCTTGTTTAAGGATCAAGATTCACACTTTGAGGAGGTATTATTCGCATTACCTTTTTCCGAAAAGGAATATGTGGGGGATCGATTTCTTTTCTTCTTTTTAAAAACATTCTTGAGTTTTTTCTTGCTAATCATTGGATTCGCCATAGGACAATTATTACGAAATGACTTCAATATAAACCCTGAATTTCATTTTTTCCATTACCTCTATCCCCTATTTGCTTTTGGGTTATTGAATAGTTTCTTGGTTTGTAGTTTTCTTTTTATGGTCGCACAAACTAGCCGAAATAAGTTGCTTCTGATCATTGCTGGACTTTTGCTATATGTTTTATACATGTTGGTTATGGTATTTTCCAACTCCCCATTTATGAGTTCTAGTATACCACAATCCATTACAGCAGAGAAGATATCAGGCATTCTGGATCCTTTTGGCCTATCCGCTTATTTTTCAGAGGCTAAAAAGATGAGCGTTCCTGAGAAAAACCAACATGTAGTAGCCCTACAAGGTTCTTTATTGATCAATAGGTTGATCTATTTTTTTATTTCTGTAGGATTACTGCTTTACTGTTTTAACAGTTTTGACTTTAGAACTAACCATTCTAAATCTCAGAAGCCTCAGAAAATTAATAACCAAATTAATAGACTGGGATATCAACATTTATTACTTAGGATTAAACCTAAGTTCGATTCATTTGCTAGTTTCAATTCTATCCTTTCACTGTGCAGAATTGACCTTAAATATCTTTTTAAGGGCATATTTATTACTTCCATCAGTATTCTGCTTTTATTTTTTGTGGGCATGGAAATGTATGCAGAAATCGAGAAAGGCATCCGAATTCCACAGAAATTTGCGAGTTCAGGATTGATGGCAGTAACTATTTCTGAGAACTTTTACTTATTCGGTTTACTAATTATAGTCTATTTCTGTAATGATATTTTCTGGAGAAATCAGGTTTCAAATTTTCACTTGATTGAATTAAGTAGCTATTATTCAAAAAATAAGAATATAGCCCATTTATTGACCCTAAGTATTCTAATAATATTTTTTAGTGTTTTATTGATTGTTGAAGGTATAATTTTTCAAATTAGTTACGGCTATTTTGTTTTTGATTTCAAGGCTTATGCAGGAGTATTCTTATTCAACAGTCTTCCCATCATATTATTTGCGAGTTTCATTCTTTTAATCAATAACCTATTTAAGAATAGGTTTGTTGCACTGGGCGTATCAACATTTGCATTATTCCTTTTTACAGGACCTATTTCTAAAAAAGTTTTTAAAAACCCACTCCTGCAGTTTTTCTCAGATTTTCATGGGGTTTACAGTGATTTCAATGGATATGGATTCTACCCTGGAATATTTTCATTAAGGCTTTTATTTGGAATATGTGTTTTGTTGATGTCATGGCTATTGTGGCAAAGCATTAGAACAAAGAAATTGGGAATTAGGAAGATTGTTTTAGCAGCTATCCTAATTTTAACTGCCGGAATTTCGGCAGTGAAATATTTGAAGCATTACATTCCCGAAGAACAGGAAAAAGCCTGGCAGCTTGCAGCTGATTATGAATTAAAGTATAAAAAGAAATATCAAAATATCCCTCAACCCATAATTACGGAGGTTAATACGGAAATTAGTCTGTTTCCTTCCAAGAATTCCTATAAAATAAAGGCAACATATACCCTTGAAAATAAAAGTCAAGAGAATATTAATGAGGTATTAATCAGTTTTCCAGATGAATTAGATGTTAATACCGTTCGGTTGATTATTGATTCGCAGACTATCGCATTAACAAAAGATAACCAGGAAGTTAAGTTAAGATGGCCGCTTTATCCTTCAAAAACTGCGAGAATGGAATTTGAAATTACCTATAATTCCTATGCCGTAAATGGGCACCAAAGTTTCAATTCTATCATTGAAAACGGGTCTTTCATGCGGATAAGCAGATATTTCCCATTAATAGGCTATCAATCTAACTATGAATTGGATGATGAAAAATTAAGATCACAATTCAAATTGGGAACTAAGGAGGCTTTGAAATCCGTAAATGCTGCAGTGAATTCAATTGAAGATTTTATGGATTTAAGTATGGTTGTTTCTACAGAAAAGGATCAAATTGCGGTTGGAACTGGAGATTTAAAGGATCAGTGGACTAATTCAGGAAGGAATTTCTATAAATATTTGGCAAAAAATATTCCCTTCAGGTTTGCTGTTGCATCAGGAAAATACCATGTAAAAAAGAGTAAATATGTAGGGATTGATATTTATGTTTATTATCATCCGAAGCATGCGGAAAATGTTGAGCAGCTGATAGAAAATACAAAATCAAGTTTGGAATATTGTATTAAGAATTTTGGCCCATATCCTTTTGAGAGCGTTCAGTTTGCAGAAATCTCTTCATTTACGGAGGGTTTCGCAGGGACGGCGTATCCCGCGAGTATTTTTATGCCAGAGAATATGGTGTTTCATGCAAATGTACAGGGAAGACAAGAGGAAGATGTGATCAATGAGTTGGCAGGACATGAATTATCGCACCTTTGGTGGGGAAACAGTCAAATAAATCCGGATCAACGTGAAGGAGCCACTATGCTAACAGAATCCTTGGCAATGTACACCGAAATGATGCTGTACAAGCATGAGTATGGTTTGGAAAATATGAAGAAAAGATTAAAAATTCATGAACAGATTTTTGAAAGCCAAAAAGGATTTGCTGAAAACGAACCATTATTTAAAGTAAAATCAGAAAATATTCACATCTCCTATTCATTGGGTGCAATGGCGATGGTAAAACTGAGTGAAATATTAACCGAAGAAAAGGTCAATACTGCGCTATCAAGCTTTTTGAAAAAGAATAGTTATCCTAAAAAACCAAGCAGTATTGATTTAATAAATGAATTTCTGGCGGTTTCTCCAACTGAAATGACTAAGCAGAAAGTGAAAGAGATTTTTATGAATCCATGGTAATTAATCGGTAAAAGCATATTCAGCTAACATGGCATATTGTGCAGCAAATGAAAACATAAACATCCCTTCTACTCCTTTAGCTCTGTTCTCTGGGTTCCAACCTGTTAACAGATTTGTAGGTAGAAAACCGTCTATTGAATAGTTTTTATAGCCATAATCAAGGTTCTTTTGAAACGCATTTAAATAGGATTTAGCCTCAGGATTTTCGGAGGTTAATTCTTTATATCCCCTAAGTAAAATTCCATTGAACCAATTGTTAAAACCATCGGTTTCAAAGCTATAAAAATTGGGAATTTCCTTGTCCTTTTTTGCAAAATAGGCGAAGCTATTTTCAGCCATTTCAATGGCTTCCGTTTTATATTTTTGATCCTTGGTCGCAAGAAATAAATCTACTGCTCCAGACAACATGGACCCACTGTTGTAAGAATAAAAACGTCCTACGGCTTCTGTAAGTTTTGTATTTGCACGATACTTGGTATTGCCAACTTCTTCATATTGAATTTTGCAATCCGGATCACAGCCGCCCAGCATATCAAAATATAGTCCGTTTTTTACCTTCAATTTATCCTGTTGCCAATCGTAAATTTCTTTAGCAAAATTTAAATAATACTGCTCCTTTGATTCCTTTTTTATACGCCTAGTTTTGCTATCATTTGGATCAATAAAAGAACGATTTATCTGGTCATTTTTCCCTTGATATATAGTATGCAACCATACTAAAGAGCTGATTAAAGGCCCATTGCTACAGGCATGTTTAGTTGTGTATCCAGGCCCCCAAGTTATACCCCCATTTTCATTGCCATTTTCATCTAAAGTCGTATCCCATCCATCTAAGACATAATCAGTTAAATATTCTGCTTTTTTCAAATAATCCTTATTTCCTGTGAGTTTGTAGGAATGCAGCAGCTCACGAAGCAGCCACATTTGATCATCATAAACATTGTAAATCCCTGTAACTTTTGCTTTCCCTTTTTCAGAAACACGATCTACTGCATACACAGACCACGTTTTTGTTTGCGTATAGGAGGTCAATTCATAAGTTCCTAAGTAATAATCTACTTTATCATAAAACTTGGACAACAGTTTTTCATACTTTTCAATGTTGGATTTATATACTTTTTTATCCGCAACACTTTTATTTGCCTTAAGGGCGGATAATATCGCATTTACTGCTTCAATGCCTGCGGAATACATCCAAACACTTGCCCTCTCTTCCGATTTTTCCTTCGTAAAAGGGTTGTAGAATCGACGCATTTCAAAAGTTTTGGGGTCAAAATAGGCAGAAATCGTTTTATCAACCAAAGACATTGCCCTCAGCAAGTTTTCATTTGCGATATCTTTGTTGGTGGGAATTGAACTAATAAAGACGTGATTATTGAGGTTTTCCATCGCCGAAACCGGTTGGAAGGCAATTGAGCCAAAGATTACCCCAGTTGAGCAAATGGCAATTTTTAAGGCTTTATTATTCAGCATTTTCTAAAGGTTGACTTCGGTTGATTTTAATAATTAGGATTCTTGTAGAATCTAATTCAAATTAAAGAAAAATAACCAAAAAACAACCTTCTATTTAATTGTATATTACCACAGAACATATCTAGCACCAATCTTAAAACCTAATTGCATGATTCTATCATATGAATTTCCAGATTCGAAAGGAATTAAAGAATAGATTTTATATCCAGGTTCTAGATGGACAGAAAAGTTTTGCGAAAGATTGAGATTTGCACCTATTGCTAGTTGTACACCTACTCCGTTTTGTTTATCCATTACCTGATGTTGTCCTGACACATCAAAATGTAAGGTTGGACCCAAATTAGCATAGAAGTACTTACCAAATTCCATATGAGCGAGGATTGGTACTTCAATAATTTTTAAGGTCACAGTATCCTTAAATCTTTCCTTTTGCGGATCTACTACTGCTCCTAAAACATCAACTTCCTGTTTAGAAAAGCCAATTCCTGATTCCAGAAATACACGATTTTTTAGCGGTACTAGTACAGATACATCTGCAGAGAAATATTTTTTACTGGATAAAGAACCTGCACCATCTAGTTTTTTCAGGGGACCAATATTTCGAAAAGAAAAAGGTGTCACAGAAAGTCCGATTTTAAGTTTTTTATCAGTCTCCTGGGCTTTGGAAGAAAACGGAGTTAGGAATAAAAAAGCAATTGAAATAAGAAGGAAAAGAGGATAATTGGTTTTCATATAAAAAAATTTTGTCTTTAATTGAGAACGAAAAATAGGAAAAATTAGCTACATGGATTATTTAAATTTACAGAAGAAATAAAAAATGGTTGCTGAATTCAGCAACCATTTTATACGTTATTTTTTAGGTCTTGGTGGGCGGACATTTCCATTGTCTCCATACACGGGATCATCTGCATCAGCATCAGGATCATCTACAGATTGCGTGACCATGATATTAGGATCTGTAGGTTGGATAGGCATCGTTGGATTACCTGGATTCATTAAATAGGACAAAATTAAGTACCACATTTCTCAAAAAATTAGAATGTAAAAGCCTGCTAGGTCCGCACAGTCCATCTGTGGGATTGCTAGAAAAAAATTGTCCAGAAGGCCTTCTGAATTTTTTGGAATTGAGGCGCATGAATTCCTCAAATTGAAATCTCTTTTGTATCTTTCCTCGAAAGCACAAACAGTATTAACCACTGATTTCGAAAACAAATTTATAGCGCCGAAAGCGACTAATAATCAACCATTTCCACTATTTCAGGTAATTCCAGTTGAATTCTGGTATTTCCAGTGTGGGTAATGGTCAAACTGTTTTTAGGAAGATTTGTATTAATTATGAGAGGTATCGGATTTCCGGTAATTCTGTGTAGGGGAAACTATTATTATAAGGGAATGTCTGCATTCAATAGATTTAAAGAACAGGTTTTAAAAGCTTATTGGGAGAAACATAGCAACAATGAGCTACATGATCGATTGGCAAATCCAACTTCTGCCAATTTGAGGGATTATGCATTATTCTTATTGGGATCAGGTTTAAATCCTGATGATAAGAAAACCCTTCGGGATTTTTTTATTTTGAAAGATGAGCATGGAGATTTGGAGAAGTCAATTGCGGGAATCGACATCGATAAATTAAAACCGGTTCGATATTTTATTGATAAGAAAACCAATAATCCAGATGAAACAATCGTAAAATTATTGGCTGTGCTTATTGATTTTCAACCTAGACCATTCCGCATTGATGATTGGACCGAAAATCCAACAATTCCATTTACTTCAATTTCAAAACCCACCGTATTGGAAAATGACCGAAGTGGAAAAAGTCAGGATTTGGAGCCTCAAACTGAACCCGAAAGTATAGAATCTCCAAAACCTGTCGATTATAAAAGGAAAGGTTCAAAACTGAATAAGAAAGCTGTTCTTCTTGTAAGTTCAGGGGGAATTATTGCGGCAAGTTTAGGATATATTGGATTCAAAGAAAAGAAAGAATGTATGTGCTGGTTTAAGGATCAGTATATTGTGGTGGATTGTATTAATAATAACCTTAGGAATAAAAATGTAATCGCACTAGATCAGGATAAGCTCGAAAATTTTAAGAAAATAACCAGATATGATACATTAGGAATTAAGGATGTTAATAAAATTTGGTATTCAAAGGTAAATAATGAGGTTGAGTTCTTTACAGAAGCAGGAAAGCATCCAGAACATGCGGAACGAGGCTTAAAATTGGCTACCGAATATATTATTCGAAAATACGCCATGGGAGAAAATACAGATACAACAGAGAAGACAGGAATAAATAATTCAGAATAAATATCTGGATTCTTATTCCTGTCTTTTTTATATGAATAAAAAATTAAGCAATAGTTACTTCTTTCATTAAGTAAACATCTTGAATTGCATTTAATAAAGTTACACCGTCTTTCATTGGCTTTTGAAAGGCTTTTCTACCGCTGATTAGACCAGTACCGCCTGCTCTTTTGTTGATGACAGCCGTTTGTATAGCATCCTTGAGGTCTTTCTTGCCAGATGCTCCACCAGAGTTGATCAATCCAGCTCTTCCAGCAAAACAATTTAAAACCTGATAGCGACATAAATCAATAGGATGGTCTGAACTTAATTCTGTGTACATTCTTTCATCCAATTTTCCATAGCTACTATTACCCATATTCAATACTCTGTATCCGCCATTAACTTCTGGCAACTTTTGTTTGATAATATCGGCTTCAATGGTTACTCCTAAATGATTGGCTTGACCAGTTAAATCGGCCGCCAAATGAAAATCGACTCCATCTTTTTTAAAAGCATCATTCCGCAAATAACACCATAATATAGTGGCCATTCCTAAAGAATGAGCTTCTTGAAAAGCTTTGCTGACCTCTATAATTTGTCGTACCGATTCTGGGGAACCAAAATAAATAGTTGCACCGATAGCTGCGGCTCCCATGTTCCAGGCTTCACGAACTGTACCGTATAAGATTTGATCACTCTTATTAGGGAAGCTCAATAATTCATTATGATTAATTTTCACCACAAAAGGTATTTTATGTGCGTATTTTCTAGACACCGCTCCTAAGACACCAAATGTAGAAGCCACAGCGTTACAGCCACCTTCTATTGCTAATTTGACAATATTTTCAGGGTCGAAATAAATTGGATTGGCTGCAAATGAGGCACCAGCACTATGTTCAATACCTTGATCAACAGGCAGGATAGATAAATAGCCTGTTCCTCCTAATCTACCATGTCCAAATATATTTCCTAAACTTCGTAATACCTGCGGATTTCTATCTGAAATCCCATATACATCATCAATAAATTTTGATGATGGCAATTGAAGAATATTTTTTGGAATAGTTTTGCTTTCAAATTTAAGTAGTTCATCACTACCTAAGTGTTCAATTAATTTATTGATATTCATAATTATGTTTTTAATGTAATACAATAAATGAACATGAAGGATTTAGATTTGTTTTAAATAATAGTTACTATTGTTTTCAACAGATGTCAATGAATAATGTGGTGAACAGGATTATATTTTATCTAACAATTGAAATTTCAAGTTTCCATATCTGCAGCTGACATGAAAGTTCAGTTAAACAAAAAAGCCAAGGTAAACCTTGGCTTATAATGATACTTCTATTTTTTTCTTTTCTTGATTCCGAAATATTTCAAAATTTAACTTATTCATATACTGGTCTCTTTTGAATACTTTTTGTAACTCACCTAAATCCTTCACACCCTCACCTTGACAAGAAACAATGACATCAGCATTTTGAATCCCAGCTTTTAATAATGGTGAATTTTCGGATAATCCTAAAACCAATACGCCTTCCATTGTAGGCAAACCTGCCGCAGATTGCTCACCCAAGGTTTCAATGGATTTAAGCTTTGCCCCTTTCCATTCAAAAACCTCTCCTTCTTTACTATTTCCTTCCACTTCAATCTCAGGAATAAACGGGCTATCTGAAATATCTTTTAAACGTGAACTCATGACCCCTACATCCTGAAGGTTAATTTCTTTAAACCCAACTAGACTACCAGATATTAATTTAAATTTTCCTGTACTGATATCAGTAAATTCCAGTTTCACTGGATTTGAGTGTTGATCCACACCCTTTGCTTGATCTATTAATAAGTCTTTTTCACTTGTATAAAAATTCCGGTCTACTTTATCACCCCAATATTTGACTTGAATATCCTGATGATGATGCATCACTATATTATTTCGAAAGATATCATGGCTATCCTTAAACCACACATGTGGATGAAATCCATTGTTGATCATAACATTGTTATATACTGTTCTATAAAAACCTTCTCGTAATTTTAATCCGCCAGTCAAACACAGATTATTGAAGATTTCGTAATTCGAAGAACCATCATCTAAATCTATATCCCATCCATGATCACAACTAAACCTATTATCGCTAATGACTGTTGTTTCAATAGCATCCAACTTAACCCAATTTGGATGTTTCTCAACAATTTTATCCATTTCCGTTCTATCTGGATGCCAAAATCTATCTCTTCCCCAGGAATTAAATGCTCCATGGTCACTTGTTTCTAATACGGTCCGAAAGACATCATTATGGGAAATTTTATGTCCTCCCCAAGTTCCATCGCCGATATTAATCCCCGCACGTGGGACATTGTAAATTGTATTATGCAATACTGAAATCCGAGAGGCCATAGAAATTTGAACTCCCGCTACTTGTTTTTCTATAAGCCCTATATTACGGATTAAATTATCACTAGCCTCACATTCAGCAGGGTAATTATTAGTTTTGGGTCCTGGAATGGTATCAATTTCATTTTCAGGAACAAATTTTTCATATCGGAATGAAGGACTTCGAACTGCATCAGGATCACCAACAAAGTTTATCGCTCCAGCACCAATACGTTCAAATAAATTACCTTTAATCCCAACATTACGATTGTAATTGCTAATGAAAACTGCATTGCCTCCCAAATCAGTAAAATCTGAATTTGAAACAGAACAATTTTCTGCCCCTTCAATTCGCACCGCAGCCTGCCGATATATAGTCCAATCACTCCGTAGTAATGGTTCAGTAGTTTTCATAAAAGTCGGAATAGTGTGAATAAACTTTATCCCTTCAATATGAACGTTTCGGATAGGTTCATCCTCATTCCCTTGAATTGAAATTAAAGATTCCAAAACTGGTGCTTCAAATTCAAAATCATTCGGATTTTTATCACCAAAATTTAAGTAAAGTGTTGAGTTTTCAGAATCTAAATACCATTCATTCTCACTATCCAATTCCTCAAATACATTTTCAACAAATCGATATCTTTCATGCATTTTGCTAGGGCGATTATTTTGAGGCCCACCCTCCAACACTAATTCCCCATTTTCTTTCTTACCTGTTACCAAATAATGAAATCCTCCCCATTTTCCTATGTGCAAGGCATGAACAATTGCACCTTTTGGGTTCTGCCATTTTTTAACTCTCTCAGGATCAATTGCATCATCAGCATAACCATTAAAAGGTAAAACCTTGGGGTCATAATTAGGATATCGTGCTCTTATCAAATGGACATTTGATGTATATAAACTTTGAAATTTGAGATTGGAAGGAACTTTAGCAGTCCACATCCCTTTATTATTTTTGGACCATTTTAAATTCAGTGTGACTGCACCTGAAAAAACAACTTTTCTTTGGTCTAGCGCCTTAATAATTAGTTTTCCTTTAGAACTACTAAGATGTTTATTTAATTCTAAACTTTGTTTTAAATGATAAATTCCAGAATGCACTAATAATTCTACATCACTATCAGGATTTTTCTTCTTAAATTCTAAAATTTTGTCCAAGGCATATTCAGGACTTTTAAATGGTTTTTCTTTTGTTCCAGGATTAGAATTCTCCCCTTGCTGAGATAAATGAAAAACAACTTTTTTATTTTGAGCTTTTGATATTGTATGGAATAAAAACAGACACAAAATCAATAGAATAAATTTGTTGAATCGCAATGTTAAATTTGAATGCATAAGGTTTAGGTTTAGAAATGTGCATTATATATTCAATATAATAAAATTAGTTAGATAATTAAATTGTTAGATATCTATTCAAAATTTCTTCAAAATTATACCTTTAAATTACCTTGAAAAAACACCTTGAATGAAAATTTAAATCATTGAAGATGAAAAAGAATTAGCAAATAGCATGGTTCAGTACCTAACAGAAGAAATACATCTGTGAAGTAGCCATGAGTTTTTTTGAAGCCAATCAAAAAGTTGAAGCATTTTCACCAACTCCATTATAACATCCTCTTTTTCAAACAAACATGTTACAAAAAAAATATCATTTTATAAACCACTGATTTTCAATTAATTGTTTACAAAGAAATTTTATCCATTTTCCTAACTTTTCCGCCCAATTTTCCTCCCGATTATCTCAACATTACATCAAAAATTCTTAATGAGATAATGTTTTAAACACATTCAACCTAATATTTTCCAAAATTTCTATTTTCAACATTTTTTAATTTATCGTTTATATAATATTTTAAATTACCATATTTAGTTTTCTTAATAAATTATATTTCAACTATTAAAACTTTAAACTTTTTATATATTTGACCTGAAAATATCAAATTATGAAACCAATAAGCCACACTTATTGGAAATGTTTAACAATAGTTTTTACAAACTTTTTATTTACGAACAACGAAGTATTATGAAACAAAAATTACTCAGCGTTATTCTGCTTTGTATGCTATTTATTGGAATAGCAAACGCACAACAAAGGCAGGTAAGCGGTAAAGTAACATCAGCTTCCGAAGGCTCTCCTCTTGCAGGAGTATCTGTGCGTGTTGATGGAACAAATACTGCTACCCAAACCGATGGAAATGGAGATTATTCCATTGCAGTATCTAAAGAAAATGCAGTTCTTATCTTTTCTTACATTGGTTACTCTTCCCAACGAGTTAATTTGGGAAACCAAGGTACAGTTAACATCCAATTAACCTCTACTGACAATGAACTTGAAGAAGTTATCGTCACTGCTTTAGGGGTGAAAAGGGAAAAAAGAGAACTAGGATACTCTGCCGAACAAGTCGACAGCAAAACTATTAACAAAGCTAGTGCAGTTAATATTGCGAACGGTTTGCAAGGTAAAGTTTCCGGATTGAATGTCACCACTAATAACTCCGGTGTATTCGAAGACGTAAAAATCAACTTACGTGGTATCCGATCTTTAACAGGTAATAATAACCCGTTACTGGTTCTCGATGGTATTCAAATGGATATTAAATATCTATCCTCTATCAATCCAAACGACGTTGAAAACATTTCAGTGCTAAAAGGCGCAGCAGCAGCTGCAATTTATGGCCCTGACGCTCGTAACGGTGTGTTTTTAGTTACGACCAAAAGTGGTAATGAAGTTACTAGTGTTAACTTAAGCCACTCTACCCAATGGCAAAACATCTCCTTCTTCCCAAAATTGCAAAAGCAATTCGGACAAGGTGCTGACGGAGAAATTATCCCGATTGAAAACTGGTCTTGGGGACCTGCATATGACGGCAGCATAGCCAACATCGGCCCTGAACTGGAAGATGGCACTCAACAAACAACACCTTATGTAGGAACTGATGAACGCCAGAAATTCTATGACACCGGAATAACCAATCAAACCAACCTTTCTCTAAACGCCAAAAACTTCTTCTTAAGCTTAGAAAATGCAGATATCAAAGGTATAGTACCTGGAGATAAAAATAGAAGAAATGGTATCCGTTTAAATTCTAAACGTGAATTTGGAATATTTAGAGCTGCGGCCAATTTTAATTATACACAGCAAAACTATAATGTCTATAATCAAGAAGGTCAAGAAAACTATTACACAGCCCAAAATACAGGTGGTAACGATGGTTTATTTAGCCAATTAATAAATACTCCCGCGCACATTCCTTTGACCAAGTACAAAGATTATAAAAATGATATCTTCTCAACTTACGACCATTGGTTTACTGATTATGGAATCAATCCATACTTCTCTTTAGGAAACTGGCGTAGACACGGTAAAAAACAAGATTTATTGACCAATATCGAGTTAGGGTTAAAACCTACTGATTGGTTGGATTTTACTTATCGTGCTTCTTTAACTTCTCGAGGAATTGCTGAAAGATACATTACTGAAGGAGTAAAAGAAACTCCATTTGGTGCTAGCCGCGGTAAAACTGCCATTACTTCTGCATTAGAAGAATATAACTACAACCAAAACGTATTAACTTCCGATTTATTCGCCAGTGTTAATACTCCAATCAATGAAGATTTGATCTTCAAGGGTATTTTGGGAACAGCAGTTAGACAAAATGAATATAGAAATACCAGTGTAGGCGCAGATAACCTAGTAATTCCTGAATTATACAATATTGGAATCCGTACTGGTATCCTGACTGGAGCTTCAAATGGCTACAAAACAAGATTATTCTCAGTGTATGGTAGTGCTGGCTTCAACTATAAAAACTGGGCTAACTTAGAATTTACAGGCCGTTGGGACAAAACATCAACTTTAGCTCCAGGAAACAACTCTTATTTCTACCCAGGGGTTAATGGTGCAATTGTCTTGACTGATGCACTTGATATGAGTACTGACTTCTTTAACTATTTAAAAGTTAGAGCGGCTTGGACAAACACAGCCAACTCTGACATCAGTCCATATTTCTTAGAAGCAACATATTCTCAAGCGAATGGCTTCCCGTTAGGTGGTATCACTGGATTAACAGCCAATAACACAACCTACAACTACAACTTGAAACCAGAACGCATTAACACAACTGAAGCTGGTTTTGAAGCTGGATTATGGAATAACAGATTAACTTTAGAAGCTACCTATTTCTATTCAAAAAATACGGACCAAATTATCAGTGTAAACACTTCTGAAGCTTCCGGTTTTGCTAGAACAAATACCAACGCAGCTTCATTCGATAGTAAAGGGGTAGATTTTGACTTCAACCTTTCTCCTTTAATTAATTTCGAAGGCGGATCTGTAAACTTTAGAGGTAACTTCCTTTGGAATGACTCCAAAGTAACTAGTGTTTATGAAGCACAAGGTTTAAAACAAGAAGAACTTTCCATCGGTGGCTACACTATTGCAGGGAACTACGCTATTGTCGGCCAACCAGCATTCGTAATGCGCGGTACTGATTATGAAAGAGACGACCAAGGCAGAATTATCGTTAGTGCTGCTGATGGCCGCCCTACAACTGCATCTACCAATGTCAATTTCGGTAGAACATTACCTAAATGGATCGTTGGTCTAAACCCTTCAGTAAACTACAAAGGATTTAACTTATCAGCTTTGTTTGAATACAAAGGTGGCCACGTAGTATCATTCTTCGGATTAGGTGCTGATATGGCTTGGACTGGGGTTTCTGAAGCTACAGCTTACAACAACCGCGAACCATTTATCCTTCCTAATTCTGTTATTGAAGACCCAAATAATCCTGGATCTTATATCCCGAATACAGAAGCAAAAATTGGTGAAAATGAAGCCATCTACAATTATTACACTGGTGAGTTTCAAAATACAGCCTCAAACTTTATCGTAAGTGCTAATCACTGGAGATTGAGAGAAGTAGCGCTTTCTTACCAAGTGCCTGAAACATGGTTAAAATCTAGACAAAAAGCTATTAAAGGACTTTCAATTGCCTTGGTGGGTAGAAATCTAGCCCTTTGGCTCCCTAAAGAAAACGTATTTATGGACCCGGATTTCAACAACATGACTGACGCTTACCCGAATGCTTATGGTAATGTCAATTCAACCTCAAACCCACCGGTAAGAAATTTTGGTTTTACCCTGAATGCTACATTCTAATTAAATGGAGAAGAATATGAAACACAAAATATTTTTGGCAATACTAGCAATTACTTTAGTCTTGTCTGGATGTAAAGATAGTTTCTTTGACATCAATACTAACCCTAATCAACCAACAAACCCATCGGTTAAACCACAATACTTATTACCGATGGTGTTAAAACAAACCGCAACCCGGATGGGCACCCAATATTCTTGGGCAGCTTCTTGGACAGGATACTATGGACGTGGTGCAGATTATGGTCAAAGCATCCCGCTTGAAAACTATAATATTACCCCGCAATATCAACAAGCACAATGGTCAAATACCACAACAGGTTGGTATGATGTCCTAAATGATGCCGAATTAATGGCTAAAAAAGGGGAAGCAAGTGGCGAAACGTTCTATGTCGGTGTATCCAAAGTTATTAAGGCAATTGGCTACATGTACCTAGTGGATATGTATAATAATGTACCTTATTCCCAAGCTTTAAAAGGTGACTCTGCTATCGCTCCTGCTTATGATAAAGGCCCTGAAATCTATGCAGACCTTCTTGCTCAACTTGATGTTGCTCGCAATATTTTCAAATCAAACCCTACAATTTCTTCTGAAACGGCTGAAGCAGATGTCCTTTTTGAAGGAGATCTAACCATGTGGAGAAAACTAGCAAATACCCAAGCATTAAAACTTCTGATTCATCAGTCTGAAGTGGTCAAAAACCCTACAGCTGAAATCGCTAAAATTACTGCTGATGGTAGTGGTTTTATTGAAGCAGGAAAATCCGCTGACTTGAAACTTGTCTTCTCTAACAATGTGAACCAAGTCAACCCAGTTTACATTACTTATGTAGCTGACCAAAGTGGGATTCAAATGGATGGATTCAACCGTGTAAGCAAATACTTATTGAATAAATACACGTCTAACGACGATATCAGATATCAATACTTATTCTTACCTGCAATTTCTCCTCAAAACCCTAACGAAAGATGGGTTGGAGCTTTGTTCGGTGCACCTACAACTCCTAATTTGAACTCAATAAATCAATCTATCGTTGTAGGTACTGGAATTCTTTCAGATGGAACTCAACCATTATGGTTCTTCACTTCAATGGAAAGTCTGTTTTTGCAAGCAGAAGCAACTCAAAGAGGCTGGCTTCCTGGAAACGCAAAAACTGCTTATCAAAATGCAGTATCTGAATCCTTTAAATGGTTAGGTATTCCTAATGCCCAAACCGAAGCAAATCAACTTCTAGCAAACTCTGCAAATTGGGACAATGCTAGCAATAAATTGGAGCTAATCATCAATCAAAAATATCTGTCTTTACCAAGTATCAACAACTTCGAGGCATGGGTAGATTATAGAAGATTAGGATTTCCAAGCGACGTGCCTTTGTCAGCAAATCCAAATATCGGAAACCGCAAAATCCCTTTGCGTCTGATGTACCCTCAAGGTGAATACAGTTATAACAACGCAAATGTAACTGCACAAGGTGAAATCGACCCGCAAACTAGCCGGATTTTCTGGGACGTTAATTAAAATATCCTTCATCTTGTTCAATGAAGGAGTGATGAATAAATAGTACGATAGTAGCAGCCAAAGGGTTGCTACTATTTTTTTACCCCCTATTCCAAACCCCTATTCCATTAGAAATTATCCCCAAAAAATCTATTTTATCCCTGATTTAGCTTACCTTTGGCAGATATTAAAAAATTAAGAATGAGCGAAAACAAGATTATTCTTCCTGACCAAGCTTCTCATGAACAAAAACATGTGCAAGTAAGAAAAATGTTCAATTCCATTTCTGGAAATTACGACAAACTCAACAAAGTCATCACCTTTGGAATGGAAAAGGGTTGGAAGAAAAATGTATATAATCTCGTTGCTTCTAAAAACCCAAATACTATTTTAGACATCGCCACAGGTACTGGTGATATGCTCCTGCTCTTTGCAAATAGCAAAGCAACCGAGATCATCGGAACCGATATCTCTGAAGGAATGCTTGCCGTGGCAGAAGAGAAAGTGAAACAATTAGGCTTACAAAACAAGATCAAACTTGATCAGCAAGATGCTGAAAATCTCAACTTTCCTGACAACCACTTCGATGCAATCAGCATTACTTATGGAATTCGTAATTTCGAAAACCTTGATAAATGTCTCCAAGAAATCTATCGAGTTACAGCACCTGGCGGTCAGTTAATTGTACTTGAAACTTCCGTGCCTCAAAACTTCTTCCTTAAATCCGGACACTTCGTTTATACAAAATGGATCATGCCCCTTTTGAGCAGAATGTTTAGTAAAGATAAAACAGCTTATAAATATCTGTCCAAATCTGCATTGAATTTCCCTTATGGTGAAGCTCTTAAAAAAAGATTTGAACAAGCAGGATATACCGAGGTAAAAATAATGCCTCAATTCTTTGGTGCATCAACAATATACCAAGGAATTAAATCAAAATAATAACTACTTATTATTTTTCAATTCAACAATTTTAGAAAATGGATCGTGTGAAAACACAATCCATTTTTTATTGTTTATTAAAATCATATTCACACTGCTATTTAATAAACAAATCCTAAAAAATGCACTCCTTATTGCCATTTATCCTGGTTTTAATCTTGTTAATCGTATTCTTAACGATCTTTGCAAACAAGTTAAAAGTTGCTTACCCAATTTTATTGGTTTTAGCAGGTTTAGCCATCAGCTTCGTCAAGGGATTACCTATATTAAAAATCGATCCAGACTTGATTTTCTTCGTCTTTTTGCCCCCACTCCTCTACGAAGCAGCCTGGGGCGTTTCTTTCAAGGAAATGAAGAAATGGTGGCGAATAATCGGCAGTTTCGCTTTTTTGGTTGTCTTCTTTACAGCCTTCCTCGTAGCAATTATCTCCAATCAGATAATCCCCGGATTTACCATTGCTTTGGGATTCGTACTGGGCGGTATTGTTTCTCCCCCTGATGCTGTAAGTACTGGCGCTATCACCAAATTCGTAAAAATCCCAAAAACAACAACCGCCATCCTTGAAGGCGAAAGCTTACTCAATGACGCTTCTTCCTTAATCATTTTCCGATTTGCTTTAGTGGCTGTGGGGACTGGACAATTTATCTGGCAGGATGCTGGACTCAACTTCCTATGGATGTTGTTCGGAGGTGTAGGTATCGGATTATTGGTCGCTCAGATTTTCATCTGGATTCATAAACACCTACCTACCGAAGCCGCATCGGACATAGCACTCAGCCTCATCAGCCCTTATTTCATGTATTGGATTGCTGAGCAAATCCATTGCTCCGGAGTATTGGCAGTCGTTGCAGGCGGCTTATTCATGTCTTCGCAACGATTAAATTACCTCGCTGCCAGTAGCCGAATTAAAGGCGCATCTGTATGGGAAAGCTTTGTTTTCCTTTTAAATGGAATGGTTTTCCTCCTAATAGGATTAGACCTCCCAGAAATTGTTGCTGGAATCCGAGCCCACGGAACCCCTTTAGGAACAGCAATAGGCTATGGAGTCCTGATCACCATTGTCCTTATCGCTGCAAGAATGATTTCTGCTTTCGCAGCAATGCTAGCAACAATAATCTTTAGGCCAAAAGTAGCACACCAACAACAATTTAGCACCAGAAGATGGTATACCCCTTTATTAATGGGTTGGACTGGTATGCGCGGAGTAGTTTCCCTTGCCGCGGCATTGGCAATCCCATTGACTCTACCTAATGGAGAAGCATTCCCCCATCGAAACCTAATCTTGTTTATTACTTTCGTCGTAATCCTTTTAACCCTGGTTATCCAAGGACTCACTCTTCCTTATCTCATTAAGAAAACAAATCCTTTTAAAGGTTATATCAACGAGGAGGAAAACCATCAGTCTTCAAAAATAAAAATGAAATTGGGCTTAAAATCCCATGTATATACCTTCATAAAAGACAATTACGAATCCCAACATCCTGATGACCCTGCAATGCAAAGAATATTAAAATATTGGGAAGACCAATCAAAAGTTCAAGACAATTCCTGGATGAATGGAGTCAGCAAAAAAATGCTCCTGGAAATCTTTTCTCAACAAAGAATCTATCTCACTAACCTCAATAAGGAAGAGGAGTATGATGAAGAGTTAATTAGAAATCAAATTGACCTCGAGGAGGAAAGAATAATCTTGGTTTTTGACAAACAATAGCGAACAGCAAAAAATTTGTCGACAACAATTCCACTTTCAAATCGTTTATCAATAAACAAACGAATTTAATATGCCAACGCTAGAACAAAGAATTGAAGAATTAAATAGACAATTTGGCTTTAGAGAGCATCCTGAGGATTTCAACTTCGAACTTAATCCCGAAAGAATAGCATATAAGAATGAAGCTTTAAGAACGAAAAATAGAGATCTATATGCATCCTATTTAGCAGATAATTATCCTAGAGAAATGGATCGTGAATTAGCAGATTTCGATACCAAAGCAAATAAATTGATTCAAATCAGCAAGGATGAAGCTGAACAATTATTCCAGGAGAATAAAATTAATATGCTGAAAAGCGATATTAGCTTTAAAGATCCAGATGCCATTTTTCAAATGAAAAAAGTCAATGATGAAGACTTGGAGTGGCATCTCGAAGGTCATGAAACCGATTTACTCAATGGTAACTCAAAACCATATGAAGCACTTGAAGGCAAAAGTAATATCTGGCTATTACAGTAATATTATTAGAGTATTAAAATTGAGATAATTCCTAAAAACTCCTGTATAAACTACAAATCTCCAATCTTTTCTAAAAATATTCTATCCAACTCAAATTCATTACCTTTCTCCCCTAATTTTCGGACATGGAAGGTAATGGAATTAGTTTGTTTCGTAATTTTTAAAGTCCCCATTTCAATTTTATTATTTAATTTCTCCTGATCCGCTTGACTCGATTTCCAATCAGAAACCATTTTCTGACGCTGCCAGATAGCAAACTCCGCCCCATTTTCCTTCTCAAAATATGAAATTGATAATTTGTACTCCCCTTCTGGAACATCCGTCAACATCACCCGGACTGTATGATGCCCATCTGTACGCATCCGCAACCCTCGATCATGCTTCACTTCTGCTCCGCCACCTAATGTCACTTCCATCAGTTGCGGGAAATACTCATGCTCATTCGGTAAATAAACTGTCCGCAATTCCTCACTAGGCTCTATCTTCCTTTTCAAAGGTTGCGCAGCATAATACATCGCAATAGAAGTGTAATCTACAGGAAATTCATTCCCTTCAGGTCCATGTTCTATCATATGATCTATCTCCTTTTCAAACGGCATTTTATCCGTCATAAAAAATCGATATGCTCCGGTCCTTCCCATCGGTAAACTATAATCCAAGGAGCCATGTATCGGCAAACTAATTCCTCGATCCCATCGATCTAACAAGGCATACCACCCCCCATTATAATAATCCTCCGAACCAGTACCATGCAACCTTTGCTTGCCATCAACATGGGTTACATCATCTCCCTCAAAAAATAAGGTCATTCCTGCACGTAATCCCTGAGCCATATGAATAGTACCTATATAATGCCCCTTGCCACTCGTCTTCAAAAACTCATAATATTGACCAGTTTCTGGCTTCTCTCGTTTCCAAACTGCATAATATTTGCCTTCTCGGTCCTTATCCCTAGCATTATCCGAATAATAAACCTTGGTTTTTATGGATATGGGAGACTGACTTTCATTTGCCCGCTTTTTATAAACCAAACTCATTTCAGCTTTTTGATCAAATGGCATTGGGATATAACTGTAGTTTAAATTTCCTTTGCTCCCCATAAACAAACTGCGCATGGTCTTTTTGCCATAAGCATAACCGAAATAATCCGCTATTGGCGCATAAATACTCTCTATCTCCTCCCCATCCCATTTTGCTGACAGTATGATATCCTTTGAAAACCCCTCAAATGAGGTTCCAGCATCAATCTCAAACCCTACAATTCGACCTGCTTTATCCGTCTCGAAAAATTCAATCTCCTCACCCGGCTGTATCACGATGCTCTTTTCTATGGCTTTTACCCCCTCAGATTTCCCTTTTTCAAATAATGCTATACTCGGATTATTCTCAGAATAAACACGACCTACTTCCTCAATCTTGGACTTCTCCAAATCGCTGAATTTTCCTGTATACGAACTGACCTTTGAATTCGGTAAACTCCGATTCTGAATCTGTAGAAATAGAATTTTCTCGCCCTCAAATACAATTTTCAGCGATTTCTGATAGGAAATGGGTAAATAGCTGTAATATCCTCCAACTTCATTTCCTGAAATACCACGTACAAATGGAAAAACCTTCCCCGAAAATAAATCTGAAAATCTAATCCTTAATCTCGCTTTCTTCTCTCCATCAAAATAAAAGGCTAAGGTGTCATCGGTAGGTGTTGGTGTCCAAATTCGATTCACAACTCCCGGCCCCTTAAAATCTGCTATGACAAGATTATTCCCCTCTTTGCGGATAAAGGAATAAGCTCCTCCAAATCCATCATCATTCTTCCCTGTGCGATCATAACTTGATATCTGCTCCACATATTCAAAGGGTCTATAACTTGGAAGCAAATCAGGCCTTATTAAATTATCCAACTCTGCAATAAAACTGTAATCAGCCTTCTGCGAATAACTCAATCCAACATTTAAAATACCGATTGAACATAATACCAGGAAATTTAGGAATACTCGTTTCATGATTTTGGATTTAGATTTATAGGTCGCTTATAACATCTGTTTAACGTTTAAGCTACCCTAAGATAATGAAAATTATCAAATAATAAATTGAATTTCACGGCAATACCTAAACCTCAACCAAAAAACATCCCCCTTTAATATCGCAAGGAAAACTCCTTAAAAAGAGCTTCCTGATCTACACTTCCTGAAACATGGATCCCTGGTCGCGGACTCCTATCCCAAGGTGCCAAATCTCTTATACTAAATAAATCTTTTTTGCTAATGGTTATGGAAAGCCATTGCCCCTTTTTTATGGAATAATATGCAGAAACACCTAAATCTTGCTTGCTCTCTAATTTTAATTCTACTTCCTTACTTCCGTTTGCTATTTCAATATTTGAAAGCTCTTCAAACTGGTCTCCTTTCTGAACCCAACTAATTAACTGATTACCTTCAATAGAAACTCCAATTGCCTTATCCTGGTCCCCATAAATACAGATACCTTTCCTTAATGAATGATTTGAGTTTCCTAAATCTATTTTTGCTGTAACAGCATAAACTTTGTTGGCTGGTCGCCATGTCAACACCGATCCTATAGGATTTCCCGCCTTTTGCCCCGATGCAACGCGCAATCCAGCTTTACTTAATCCATACTTTGGAATTGAATTCCTAAAATCCCACTGCCCAAAGAATTTTTCCTTGCTGAGTTTCCTGAAGTCCAAATGAAGATCAGAAGTACTTTTATCTGCATCATTTTCAATAAACTCAAAAACAGGCGTATCCTTGTCTGACCAAACCAATCTGGCTAATAATCCTTGCCTTCCTGTATAAACTGTCCCATCCTGATTATATCCATGAAAAACATAATAATAATCACCCTTTTTATCCTCGACAAAAGTTCCGTGTCCCATACATTTCCAACCTTCATTGCTACCTAACAAGACTGCTTCTCCTACATCCTCATAAGGACCTTGAATGGTCTTTGAACGAACAGCCTGAACATGATAATCACAGCCCGGACCACAACATGCCCCCGCAGAATAAAACATATAATAATATCCTCCATGTTTCACAAAACTCTGACCTTCAATCCCAATTTTGGCGCTATCCAATAAGATGGAAAATGGCTCTCCCTCTAATCTTAAGCCATCTGTAGAAAGCTTACTCCCCAATAACTCTATAGGACGTTTATCTAAACCATAAGCCTTCCACGTCATAAATAATTCCTGCCCTTCCTTTACAACAAAGGCATCAATTGATTCAGTTCCAAAGTCTACGACAACACCCTGATCCACAAATCCCCGATCAGGATATTTGGAAGTCGCTACTCCTATGCACGAAACCCCATCGCTTTTACGCTTCGCCGAATAATAAACATAATAGGTTCCATTCTGATAATAATACTCAGGGGCCCAAAAGGAGGATTGAATCCAATCTGGCGTCTTCTCAAAAACAAAACCTACCTGATCCCAATTCCGCAAATCTTTCGATTTATATATTGGTAAATGTGGAGCCCATTCACTGGAAGTACCAACCGCAAAATACTGCCCATCCGCATAAATTACACTTGGATCCGCAAAATCCCCAACAATATGCGCTTGCTCTTGAGCCAAAAGCTTCAGATTGCTAAACAAGCCCACCATGAAAATAAAAACACAAAAAATCCGTGAAAAAAATCGCTGAATTGCCATAAGGTTTAAAATTGAGAACCTTAAAATAATAATAATTCCTTAGAAATATTGTTTTTAAATCAACTTGCTAAATAGTTTAAGCTTCCACATTAACCTTCTAACTCAAAAAATTCTACTTAAAAATGAATCAATGGAACTGAATTTGTTGTTTTCTTCATTTGGTCTAAATGAAATTTAAACTATAAGGCAATGACTGAATTGGCAAACCTCAAAAAAGAAGATCTAAAAAGAATATTTGATAACTTCTATCAATATAATGATCAAGTAATTCAATTTCGCGATTACACAAACCAGGTTATCCTCGTACCACAAGCAGACCCTAATTCCTTTAAAAAGATTGCGGGATTTTTTGCCGACAAAAATCATGTCTATACTCAAATTCTAAGTGCTGATTCTCCCCCAAAATCCATCCAAAATCATAATGGTTTTTCCATCAATAATCCTGAAGCCAAATGGGAATTTATTATCATCGATGGTATAGATGGCAAAACCTTCAAATATGTAAAGGAAAAATATGACACTGTTTATTGGATGGATAAAAATAATATCTACTATAAAGTGGACAACTCCCTGGTTCCTCTACCAAATGCTGATTATAAGACATTTGAGTATCTCGATTTCTTATATGCAAAAGACAAAAATCATATTTATTATGAAGGCAAAATTTTGCCTATTGACGTCAATGATTATTCTTTGAATCAATGGGGCTTCATAAAGGACAAAACCAATATTTATCATTATGATTTTAAAATCCCTTTAGACCCCGAATCCTTTGAGGTTCTCTATTACAACCTTATTAAACAACCTATTATTTTGCAGGACAAAAACGGTAAGTATGAGTACACCCGTTCCACGCAAGCGGATGCAAAAATCATTAAACAGGATAATTAATAAAGCATTTTCCCTACAAAGCCCTAAATTTGCCGATAAATCAAATAATCATGAGCGATCCAAATTCTAGAAGCAATATAAAACCAGGTATTCTCGTAAATATCATTTTGAAAAAAGACCAACGTTCCGGAAATCTAACTGAAGGAATTGTAAAAGATATCCTTACTTCTGCCCCATATCACAGCCGAGGAATTAAAGTTAGACTCACTGATGGTCAAATCGGAAGGGTTGCAGAAATTATCGATGAGGATTAAAACCTTTTCTAACAACAATCTGACAATACTATTCGTTTAACAAGCTTTTATTGACTATGTTTGCCTCTTTTTGGCCCAAAGGCTGGTAATTTATTTATTTTCGCCATCCTTTCGAAAAGTTTTAGCAATCATGATCGCAGATTTAGAAGACAAACAAATTAAGGAAATCTATAGAACATCTATCATTCAACAAACAGCCTACTGGTCTGAAGTTAAAAAAATGCAAGGTGTTCAGTCTGTTGCCTATAATTTTAAAGTAAAATCATCCGATTTATTTAACAATCCCTCTGATGAAACTTTTATCATTGGCGATCTCTTGATTATTATTCAACATCTTGATAAGGATCACTGTATAGCATATGTCCCTTATGGTCCCGAAATCGAACCAGATGCCGAAAATCAAGGCTATTTCTTAGAACAACTGTCTGAAAGCTTAAGAACTTTCTTGCCCCCATCCTGTATCATGATCCGATTTGATCTATCATGGGAATCCCTATGGGCGAAAGAAGACGACTGCTACGATATCCATGGTAACTGGATTGGTGTACCTGAAAAAAGAATCCAGGAACTGAGGTTTAATTTTAATACAGAACATTGGAACCTAAGGAAAGCAAATACAGATATCTTGCCCTCGAATACCATTTTCATGGATTTAAATAAAAATGAAGATGATATTTTGGCAAACATGAAAGCCAAAACCAGGTACAACATCAATCTTTCCAAAAGAAAAGGCGTACAGATTCGTTCTTTGGGCATTGAAAAATTGGATGTTTGGTATGAACTATATCGACAAACTGCGCAGCGAAATAATTTCTTTCTCCATGATATCAATTACTTCAAAGTAGTCCTCAGCGCGAGAGCAAATGATACCCAATCGCCTGCGCAAGTATTCCTCCTTGTTGCTGAAGTTGATGACCAACCCCTGGCAGCAATGTTCTTGGTTCTTGCTGGAAATAGAGGCACCTATCTTTACGGGGCCTCGGCAACAGAAAATAGAAATTTCATGGCAACTTATGCGCTTCAATGGAAAGCAATGCAGTTAGCTAAAGAAAATGGTTGTACTGAATATGATTTCTTTGGAATTTCACCTCAAGCAGACCAATCTCACCCTATGTACGGACTTTATCGCTTTAAATCCGGTTTCGGTGGACAAGTTTACCATAGAATGGGCTGTTGGGATTACCCTTTAAATAAAGAAAAATACAACTATTACGCTTCAATGGAATTTCAAAACCAAAGCTACCACCTCAACTAATCCTTCCTTCTTAAGGAGTAGAAAAAGATTCTTGATAAATAATGTGGCAGAATTATATCTGCCACATCCATGCTTCCAGCTATTTATCGAAAACTTACATTCTTAATTTGTGGACCATTCCCATCTTTCCGATTCATCGAATACCATTGCTTCATAATATCAACTATTAAACTTATGTATTGTATAAGCATAACTGCTTTCCCAGGAAATTTTATAGTTGATGTCCTTACCAACTGAATAATCTGAGAAATTGATTCTAATAAAATTTTCATATCATCCTTTTTTTAGCTGTAGGAACCAACCTAATAATCCCTTAAGCGATTAATAATTTTAATTTTAACGTCTCCTTGCTGTAACTTTTTTAGCAATACTGGATACCAGGTTTTATAGGCTTGACCAGATTGAAGTACGATATAATCCTGATCTTCCTTCTTATAATAACTCCCCATGAGGGGACAACCCATCGTATCTGTATGATAATTCCCAATATGAAAAAAGATATTCGTGAAATTTGGAACATCCATAATCTCTATCATTCCCTGATGCTTTTTCCCAAATTTTGGAGCATATCGCTTATTCAATCCAGCAACCATATTCAGTCTTAGTGAATAGCGACCTTCTGGAATACAGGTACGACCAAAGATTTTTCGTGCCCGGATACTATCCTCTAAAATATAACAAGCAAAAAGACTGTCAATGTACAAATGGGATAAGGTACTATGCTGACCCTTATGAACCCTGACTAATTCCAACATTAGGCAACAAATTCTCCAATGAACTTACTATTGGAATATATTTCCTTCTCCGTATTCATAGAAAATATCCACATCACGATTTTTTCGCCTTTAACATTTTCATTTAATTTATAGGTATGACTTTGATCAACTCTTCTACCAATTTGAATAAATTGAAATTTTTGAGTCATTGCATTATAAACGACCAGTACAACCTTATCTTCAGGGTTTTCTGTTTTGTCTTTTGGATGTGCCTTCCAATTGAAAAGCACGTCTTTCTCCTTAACATCTACTCTCAAATCAAATAACCCATTTACCTCACCTTGACTTAATTCTATTTTTGAATAATCTAAACTGATGCTTGGTAGATCCCCTTTCACTGCCTCCTTCAAGAGTTTTCTAGTCATCAAATTCATCAAGGTCATTTTCCGTAAATTTTTCCCCTGATTGGATTCTGTAAGGAATTTTCGCAAAGGGTTTAAAAAGTCGACTACGAGTTTGAATTTTGCCTGTTGATTAAGCATATTTGGAGTCGCAATTCGCTTTACTTTCTTTGGTACCGATCGAATATAATCTATCCCTTTCCATGAACTTCCTATTACTGAACCTACTTTTCCTGAAAACGTTCCTAAAATCCCGTTTGAAATAATTGCCATTTTTTTTGATTTTTAAAATTTAACCAATCGATTGCATGCAATACGTTTTGTTTTTTGATATCGACAGCTAAACTCCTGATTCCTCAATCAAGAAAAAAAAATTGACTCAATATGATTCAATTTGAAACGATTTGGCATAATTTGACACACTATATAGTCCAAAAAAGACCCATTAAATCTCTTTTTTTTCACTTAATTGCCTATTGCATCCTGCCAATTCCTTATCCATCTTTTCCACTCATAATATTCTGATAAACCATAAATTTTCATACCTTTAAGAAAGAGGCATTTAAGATTTTCCTTATCGAATTTGCCATTCAAATCATCATTTTATAAACTATAAATTTCCTTACACATGAAGGATTCTGCAGGACGAAAATTAAAAGAAGCTATCCAATCCGAAAATCCCCTACAAATTGTTGGTGCAATCAATGCAAACCACGCCCTACTAGCCGAACAATCCGGCTTTAAAGCAATTTACCTCTCCGGTGGTGGCGTTGCAGCAGGTTCTCTCGGTATTCCGGACCTCGGAATAACCAATTTGCAGGATGTCCTTATCGACGTTGAACGAATTACAAATGTTTGCTCACTACCGCTTCTTGTGGATATCGATACTGGTTTCGGCCCCTCGGCATTCAATATCGCTCGGACCATCAAATCCTTGGAAAAAGCTGGTGCCGCCGGAATCCATATGGAAGACCAGGTGGGCGCAAAACGATGTGGACATAGACCCGGAAAAGAACTCGTCTCAACCGATGAAATGGTCGACCGAATTAAAGCAGCAGTCAATGCTAAAACTGATCCCGATTTCCTAATCGGAGCTCGAACCGATGCTATCGCTTCTGAAGGTCTTGATAAAGCCCTAGAAAGAGCTGTGGCCTATCAAATCGCAGGCGCTGATTTTATCTTCGCCGAAGCAGTAACCAATATTGATGATTACACCCGTTTCGCGGAAGCAACAGGATTACCAATTCTCGCTAATATTACTGAATTCGGAAAAACTGAACTCTATTCCGTAGATCAACTCCGTGAGGCTAGAGTATCAATCGTTCTATATCCCCTTTCTGCTTTCAGAGCAGCTAATAAAGCAGCATTAAATGTATATCAACATATTCGAAATGACGGAACGCAAGCCCAGGTGATTGAGACCATGCAAACCCGTGAAGAACTCTATAATAGTATCGATTACTACCGTTATGAAAATGAACTAGACCAATTGTTTAAAAAATAACATGTTATGAAAGAAACTAATGAATCCGGTTTTAAACCAAAAAAAAGCGTAGCCCTTTCCGGTGTGCCTGCAGGAAATACAAGCCTATGTACAGTTGGAAAAAGTGGCAATGACCTTCATTATAGAGGCTATGATATCTTGGACCTTGCTGAAAAAGCATCCTTTGAAGAGGTAGCTTATCTTCTCATCCATGAACATTTGCCAACGAAAACTGAATTAAATACCTATCAGCAAAAACTGATAAGAGATAGAGGACTCCCTGATACCCTTAAGGATGTACTCAAATTAATCCCCGAATTCGCCCATCCAATGGATCTGCTGAGAACTTCAGTCTCCGTATTTGGAAACCTTGAACCAGAACCCCTATCGCATGAAGTCCAAACGACTAGAAATATCATCGATAGACTTATGGCAAGTATGGGTTCAGCATTGTTATTCTGGTACCATTACAGCCATAACCAAAAGGAAATACAGGTTGAAACGGATGACCTGACCTTAGGTGGACATTTCTTACACCTCCTTCATGGTAAAAAACCAAGTGATTCCTGGGTAAATGCCATGCAGGTATCCCTAAATCTATATGCTGAACATGAATTTAATGCCTCTACCTTTACAGCTAGAGTAATCGCCGGTACTGGTTCTGATATTTACTCCTGTATATCTGGTGCTATCGGTGCCTTGAGAGGTCCCAAACATGGTGGAGCTAATGAAGTGGCTTATGAAATTCAAGAACGATATGCCAATGCTGACGAAGCCGAAGCGGATATCAAAAAAAGACTTGCCAACAAAGAAGTAATCATCGGATTTGGCCACCCAGTATACACTATTGCTGACCCTAGAAATCAGGTGATTAAGAAAATCGCCAAAAAATTATCCGAAGAAAGTGGCGACATGAGACTCTTTGATATCGCCGAAAGAATTGAAACGGTCATGTGGGATGAAAAACGAATGTTCCCTAACTTAGATTGGTTCTCGGCGGTAGCTTATCATATCATGGGAATTCCTACGGATATGTTTACCCCATTATTTGTCATGTCTCGAATTTCTGGATGGGGTGCCCATGTAATTGAACAAAGACAAGATGGCAAAATTATTCGACCTAGTGCTAATTACACCGGACCTGAAAATCGTGATTTTATCCCGCTAGAGGACCGTTAAACGAATTTAATAACAATAAAAACAATATAAAATTTAGTATGTCTTCACATATTTCAAACAATAGACCAAATCCAGATCAGGTATTAGTTGATATCGCTGACTATATCCTTGATTATAAAATTAATAGCGATTTAGCACTAAAAACAGCTCACTATTGCTTCCTTGATACCATAGGTTGTGGTTTTGAAGCCTTAACTTATCCTGCATGCACTAAATTATTGGGACCAATTGTACCTGGCACTTATGTGCCTAATGGTGCCAAAGTCCCTGGAACTCCCTTCCAACTAGATCCTATTCAAGCTGCATTTAATATCGGCGCGATGGTGAGATGGTTAGATTTTAATGATACTTGGTTAGCTGCCGAATGGGGACACCCTTCGGATAATTTAGGTGCAATCCTCGCAGTGGCTGACTGGATCTCAAGAAATAGAATCGCTGAAGGCAAAAAACCTCTCCTCATGATCGATGTCCTTGAATCAATGGTCATGGCGCATGAAGTTCAAGGTGTTCTCGCATTAGAAAATTCATTCAACAAAGTTGGATTGGACCATGTCATTCTGGTGAAAGTAGCTTCAACAGCAGTGGTGTCTAAACTATTGGGTCTATCCAAAGATGAACTAATAAATGCCCTATCCCTCGCATTCGTCGATGGCCAATCCCTAAGAACTTATAGACACGCTCCGAATACCGGAAGTCGCAAATCATGGGCCGCTGGCGATGCAACCTCCAGAGCTGTGAGATTAGCATTAATTGCCCAAAAAGGTGAAATGGGATACCCTTCAGTTTTAACAGCTCCAGTTTGGGGCTTCTACGACGTTTCCTTTAAAGGACAACCCTTCAAGTTTCAACGACCTTATGGATCCTATGTCATGGAAAATGTATTATTTAAAATCTCTTTCCCAGCCGAATTCCACTCGCAAACCGCAGTAGAAGCCGCAATGACGCTTTATCAACAACTTAAGGACCTAGGAAAATCCTCAGACGATATAAAAAGCATTAAAATTAGGACCCACGAAGCTGCAATCCGAATCATCGATAAAAAAGGACCTTTACATAACCCTGCCGATAGAGACCATGCCATCCAATACATGGTGGCTGTACCTCTTATTTTCGGAAGATTAACCGCCGCCGACTATGAAAATAATGTGGCTGCTGACCCTAGAATCGATGAACTCAGAGAAAAAATTACTTGCTTCGAAGATCCTCAATTCACAACAGATTATCACGATCCTGAAAAAAGATCAATCGCAAATGCGTTGACACTCGAACTTAACGATGGTACCATATTGCAAGAAGTTATTGTCGAATATCCTATCGGACACAAAAGACGTAGAGAAGAAGGAATCCCTAAATTAATTGAAAAATATAAAATTAATTTAGCCCGAGTGTTTGCAGAAAAACAACAAAACACAATTTTGGAAAGCACCCTGGAATATGACAAAATTATCAATATACCAGTCAATGAATTAGTTGACCAAATGGTATAATATAAAGCAAAAAAAGAAGGTGTAAATTTATTTTTTACACCTTCTTTTTTTCTCCTTTTTCTTCCTTTTAATCTTCTATCCAATTGGAATGAAATCCTGAATAAAAGGAAAAATTATCGTCTTTTAATTTTATTAAGGAATCTGGAATCTCCCATTCATCTCCATATTGCGCAAAATTCTCACAACTCTTCACAAATTCATCTATTCCAATCATATCAATATAGCTGAAAACTCCCCCTGTTTGAACTGGATAACCAAGCCCCATGACAGAACCTAAATCCCCATCCAAACTATAATTTAAAATACCTTCCTCCAAACAACGGTAACTATCCAAGGCCAAAACACAAAGCAAACGATCCTGAATATCCTTATCCGAAATCTGTGAATCTAAATCCTTTAATTCTGGATCCACATAAAATTTCTTTGGTTTATTGTCAGGATGATCATAAAATCCACGACTTGATCTTCGACCAGTTCGCCCCTTCTTGATCATCCGCTGCAAATAATTATATACCCGCTTTTGACTAAAACTCATATCGGGAAGCTGCTCATAAACATGCACCATTAAAGGCAAGGAAATCTCATCCAAGACTGCCAATGGCCCTACAGCAAAACCAGCTCGCTTTGCCCCTTCTTCGATCCGCTCCATCGCAACACCCTCCAACAACATCGTAATTCCTTCCAATAGGTAATAAAAGAAAATCCTGGAAGTGAAAAATGCTGGCCCATCATTTACTACAATCGGAATTTTTTTCAATTTCCCAACAAAATCCAATGCTTTCTCCAAGGTTTCCTCTGAAGTATCCTTCCCACGGATAACCTCGACCAAAGCCATGCGATCTACCGGTGAAAAGAAATGTAAACCAATAAATCTGGAGGTATCATCAAAACTCTTCGCTAATTTTCCTATGGGTAAGGAAGTTGTATTGGATGCAAAAACACCACTCTGCTGAAGGTAAACCTTGCTATCCTCAATGACCTCAGCTTTAAGTCTTTTATCCTCAAAAACTGCCTCAATAATAATTTCTGACCCGTCCAGATCCTCAACTTGATCCGTTGGAAGTATCCGCTCCAAAATAATGGGCTTTTCTTCAGGCTTCATTTTATTGAGCTCAATCAATTTATTACATACTTTTTCTGAATAAGAACGTCCTCTTTCGGCATTCTGTAAATCAACATCCTTCAATACCACATCGATCCCGGCCTTTGCTACTTCATAAGCAATGCCTGAACCCATCATCCCCGCGCCGATAACCCCAACCTTGCGAATCTCCTCCAACTCCATCCCCTTCGTTAAATCAATCGCTTCTTCAACCGCATAAAAGAAGGTCCTAACGCGTGCTAATGTTTCCTTCGCCGTCAGTAAACCAAAATAAGCCAGATGCTCTCTATTGATAAACTCCTTATAATTTAATCCAACAGAATTTTGAATCAAACTCAATAGAACTTCGGTAAATAATAAAGGCTTATTCGACCTCGCATTTAATTTATCTATTGAAGTCTTTAAAGCTCCTGAATCAATGGACCACTTAAACTTATAATTTGCATGCTTCTCGACATCTTCTTGCAACCATGATTGCACCTGCTCCCAAGAACCTATCCTATCATCAATTAATCCTTTTTCTAATGCCTCTTCTGGTTTGACTAGTCGACCAGAATGTAGAATATCAAAAACCAATTCTGCATCCAACATCCCCATCATTTTAGTAAAACTGCCATTCCCCGTAAGCATTCCATAATTTCCTTCTGGAAAGCCCAACTTCGCCTTGCTACCAATTCCTACCCGGCGATCAAACAACAATAGAAATGCCGCTGCTAAACCTGTACATGCTTTGTCAAATAAGACAACTGTAGACTTTTCAATTTCGGAAAGCTCTATAATCAATTCATCAATATGATCCAGCTTCTTTAAAAAACCTTCCTTACCAGCAGCTTCCATCAAGCCCTCGTAATCATCACTCTTGAACTTCCCTTCCAAAATCAATTGCAAACCTGTACAGTCCTTCTTCTTAAGGACAGAAAGCAAAAGCTCTATGCAGAACTTATATTCGTCTAATGAGAGATCATGCGGTTTCGACCGAACATTTATCCATCTTAATTGATAAATCCCCTCAGTATTCTTACTCACACTGATCTGCTCTTTAATTCTCTCCTTAATTTTGCTCATTATCAGCTATTTTATCTTCCTAAAATTATTTTCTCTCATAATCTACACCATCAATATATATCTTCGATAATATTTCAAGCATGATTTCCGATGTGCCGGCGATTATCGTACCGACCCTCGCATCCCGATATAACCTCGAAATCCGATAGTCCTCCGTAAATCCATATCCCCCAAACAATTGCAAACACTCCCCTATAACCCTGACTGCCAACTCGCCACATTGTAATTTAGCAATACTGCATTCTTTTACAGCATACCTTTTCTGATTCTGCAATTCGCAACAGTAATAGAGAAAGCTTTTTAATACCGTAATATCTGCAAACATCTGTGCAACCCTATGACGAATAACTTGAAAATCTTTCAATTGTTTGTTAAATGCAGTTCTTTCCTTTAAATAATCCAAGGTATAATTCACCGCAGATTCGGTACTCGCTAAACTATGAATTGCAGCCGTTAACCGCTCCAATTGCAATCCCCCCATCAAATATTTAAACCCTTGGTTTAACTCCCCAATGAGGTTTTCCTTCGGTACTTTTACTTGGTCAAAACCTAATTCCGCCGTGTCTGATGCCAACCAACCCATCTTTTGGATTTTTGTCGCCGTAACACCTACAGAATCCCGATCAATAATCAGTAAACTTATCCCCGAAGAACCTGCATTAGATTTTGTCTTTACAGCTGTAATAATAAAATCAGCATAATAGCCATTGGTAATAAAGGTCTTGGATCCATTGACTACATAATGATCACCAGCATCCACTGCTGTGGTCTTGAGATTCTGAACATCTGAACCTGCCCCTGGTTCTGTTATGGCAATCGCACTGACCCAGTCCCCAGAAATAACTTTCGACAAATATTTGGACTTCAAATTTTCATCCGCATATTTCCAAATATAGGTCGCTGACATATACTCAATCACCAAAGCTGAAATCGTAAATCCTCCCGAATAACAATGAGACAACTCCTCACAAAATATTAACGAATAGTAAAAATCCAGATCTAATCCGCCATACTCCTCCGGAAAAATAAGACCTAAATAACCCATTTCACCCATCTTCTTCCAGATGGACCTATCAATGGACCCTTGCTTCTCCCAATCATCAACATAGGGTAGAATCTCCTTCTTAATAAACGAACGTAGACTATCCCTGAATGCTTCATGCTCAGGGCTAAACGGTGTAATTAGCATATAAGTTTATTTGGTTCAAAATGCTCGGCAGAATCCAGAACGAATTTCTTTGCCGGCTCATAAATTTAGAAAAAATTGGCCACTTAGCCAATATAAAAGATACTAAAACATGACATCTAGCCATCAAGGTTTATTAACATTTAATCAAGTCTATATCGATATAAAAAACAATTAAAAAACCTTAAACCCTTGAATAAATCGATGCCAACCCTAATGGCCGATGTCAATAGTTTTAAATTTTATCCGAAATAATTTGCAGATACATCTTTGATCTTCTCATCAAATATTTCCTCCGGACAATGAATCAATTGTCGTAAAGCAAATAACTGATAAAAACTAGGCTCATCAAGAATGTTTAGAAACAGAAAGATCTCCTTGAGAATTAATCTCTCATTGTCATCAGAGCGTGAAGATAAAACCTCTAATAAAGTCAACTTAATCTCATTTAAGGTCAACTTGTAATGGGTTAATCCACCACCTAAACTCCAAAATCCTTGATCAATAATGTCCTTGTACTTGATTCGCTCAAACAAATCAACAAGTTGTTGTTGTTGCTCAGAACTTAAATTTTCAAGATTTTTCGCCGTCGTAAAACAGTTCGACGCGATATCCTGCATCCTCTTCTCAAGATCTTGAGTCTTCAGAGTATTGTTCGGTATTTCCATATTTAAATAATTATATTTTTTTTATCCTTTCTCCCCCCAATTCCATGTTCATCCTCGCTTGATCCAATATCATCAATACCCCCCAACCAAAACCTCGTTGAAAAGCCGTAGACTCTTGAAAACAAGCAATAAATATTAATTATTACCCAAAGAAATTACCGATACAAAAATAACTATATTTAAATTAATTTAATATAAAAACATATTTTTTATCAATTTTTTAATAAATATGAAATCTTTTAATTATTGTTTTACAATAAAACTCAAACAACCTAACCCATAAATCATCCTAATTATCAACCTTTTAAAATTCATTAACAACAGGAGATAGCTTAATTTTAAATTTTTTAATAATTAAAATTTAAACAATACAAAGCCATAATGAATAAAATTTTTACAGAACATTATTAAGTAATTGTTAATTCCTTAAAAAGAACAGGCCATCACGAAAACGTGATGGCCGCCCAATATGATTTTCTTAGGTAGTTAAAATGCGTTCCTCAAAATTTTTTTAATAGAATTGAATACCTAAGTTAACCATTATTGATAATTCGAAATTAAACCTCTCCAGCAATTCCGCTATTTTGTCAGAATTTTCCTACAAAAATATATATCCAGGAAAGCTTTTTGCTCATCAATTATTTGTAAATTTAAGAGACAAATAGATGTAAAAATAAGGTAATATGGCAACTTTTAGCGACAACTTCTCTAAACAAGCATCTATTTATGCTCAGTTTAGACCTTCATACCCTCACGAATTGTATGATTATCTTAGCGGCTTAACTCCTGCTCATCAATTGGCCTGGGATTGCGGAACCGGAAATGGTCAATCCGCCATCCATCTAGCTGATTTCTTCGACAAAGTCTATGCATCTGACCCTAGCGAAGCGCAAATTAAAAATGCCTTTAATCATGATAAGGTATCTTATAAAGTAGAAAAAGCCGAAGAACCAAGTCTCCCCGATCAATCCGTCGATATCATTACCGTAGCCCAAGCCATACACTGGTTCGATATTGATAAATTCTATATCGCAGCAAAAAGAGTCCTAAAAAAAGATGGAATCATTGCTGTATGGGCTTATGCTGTCCCTCAAGTCGATAAAAATATAGACCCAATCACCCAAAATTTCCATGATAAAATAGTCGGACCTTACTGGCCCTCTGAAATAAAACTCCTACAACTAGGTTATACTACAATCCCTTTCCCTTTCCGCGAAATTGAACCGCCGGAATTCTATATCCGTAAAAAATATAAGCTGCAGGACTTCCTGGGACATCTTCTCAGTTGGTCCGCAACCCAAAGGTATATTCAAAAAGAAGAAAAAAATCCGCTGGCAAAATTGAAAGACGAACTAGCGCCATTCTGGAAAGATGAAAATGAAGCTAAACCTGTTACTTGGAAAATAATCATGAGAGTAGGTAAACTTCCTAGTTGATTTTGAAAAGAAGAAAAATCCGAAAAAAGAATCCATGACTCATTCCGAAAGAATTCATGGATTTTTTTATTCTATCCAAAACATATAAGAGATAATGCTGTTTATTTTTTGGGTTTGGTGACAAAAAAAGAGTTTTCCAAAAAAAAGAGGTTCCCAGGAACCTCTTAATTATTTTATAGAAATCAGGATACTAAATGAATCAGTCCTCCATCTACTCATCTAGCTTCTTTTCGAATGCCTTTCGAGCACTTCCTCGAAAATAAACATCTCCACAATACACATATCCTAACTTTTCTAATATTCGAAGCATACCTGTATTATCATAATTCGTGTCCACTTTCAAACTTAAAAATCCTTGTTTTAAACTTTCTGCCTCAGCTTGCTCTAACATCCAGGTGGCCTGCCCCTTGACATAATCCTCTTGACTAACGGCAATCCGATGAACTACCGAAAAAGGACGATTCGTCAACCATTGTTCTGCAATCGCCTCGTACGCTGGCTCGCCATCAAAGATTAAAGCCAAATAACCCGTCAATAAACCAGATGGATGAATACTCACATAGCCATACCCACGCTCAATATCTTGTTTCACAACCTCTAAATTCGGATACCCATCCTGCCATTGACTACTCCCCTCTTCTTTTCGCTTATCTATCGCTTCCTGCATGATATCCCAAATTCTTACCGCCTCTTGTTTCTCTGCCTTACGGAATATAAATCCTGAAAATTGTTCTTCTAACATATCCAAAAATAATCTTTTTATCCAATTGAATCGGTCCTTACTCTTATATCATAACAAAAAAATTCCCCAAAGGGCTTTGGGGAATTTACAGAAACGGGTGTTGATAACCCTTATGAACCAATTTAATTAATGATGATCTTATTATTTGTTTTATTTATTTCGTTGATGTTTAAAAGTAAGGGGTTATAATTAGATTAGGCCCATCCTAATTTTAACTATAACCCTTCACCAAGGTTGAGTTTAGGTTTTATTTTTAAAGCAGTACCAATGCCCTATTCCAAATCTAATAAGAATCATTTGCCAATCCATCCTGTACCATCCTGTAAAAAATCAAAAAAATATAAAAGGGGTTGACTAATTAGTCAACCCCTCGGCAAATAGAAATGAAAAATATTAAGCAATCTTGACCTTAGGGTCAAGCGTCTTATACTGCTCAGCGCGTAAAAAAGCTACACGAAAACCATAACTCAATAAAGTATTCTGAATCTCATTCTCCAATCGACCAGGGGAATGTACATTGATTAAATATTGCTTATCATCCATATCAATCGAGATTGGACCCAATTGAGGAAAGGCATGACCTAATTTCTCAAATATTTGTTGCCGCTGTAATAATACTTTTAAAGGGGCTCTAAAGGATAATATGTAGTTCTCCATGTTAAGGTTAATTGTAATTGAAAAATATCTCTGTAATCTGCTCTTGATTACTATAACAAATTTAAAAATTCAATTTAATAAAACAAGCTGTTACTTGTTTTATTGGAATAGCAAAACAGCCTTTCCTAATCCCAAAAAACGCGATAATACTGCAATAAACACAAATATCATCCCTATTATAGATTTTTCCTATGGAGATTAGAAAATATTGATTGATCTTTTTTACTTATATTTGCTATAATAAAACAAGTAAACACTTGCCTAATGAAAAAAAATAATGCTGATAAAATCTTGAACCTAATCAAAATGCGTGGAGAAATTGATGCATCCTGCATTGCTGAAGAGTTAGGAATAACAAAAGAAGGCGCAAGACAACAGTTATTAAAACTTTCCGAAGAAGGATTAATCCAATCCGTATGTAAAAAATCTGGGGTCGGAAGACCATTTACCTATTATTCTTTAAGCCAATCTGGTCTCGAAAAATTCCCGGATAACCATTCGGAAATTACCGTCCAATTACTAAAATCCATTAAATCATTACTGGGTGAAAATGCCCTCGAATTACTGATCTCGGACCGGGAAAAAAATGCATACCTCAAATATGAAGAACATTTAAAAGCTGCAAAAACTTTACCTGAGAAACTTAAGAAACTTGTTCAAGTTAGATCCGATGAAGGTTATATGGCAGAAATGAAAAAAGATGGGCAGACCTATTATTTCATAGAAAACCACTGCCCCATCTGCGCCGCTGCAACTGAATGTCAACAATTTTGTCGGGCAGAATTGAAAAATTTTAGAGCACTATTAGGCAATGAATTAGAAGTAACCCGAATAAAACATATTCTGGCTAATGAAAACCGCTGTGTCTACAAAATTGAAAAAAAGAAATAGATTATTATTGATTTCTACTTCTACGGTTTAATTCCTCTACCAACCTCGATGACCGGAAGCTAAAGTCAGCCCCAAAACTATTGATCACCAAACCCTTAACCAAATTGTCCTTCGAGGAAATCGCAAATAAAATGCTCTCATCCCCCGGATCCGTCATCCCCTCAAACCTGTAAATCTCATCTATAACAAACTCCTCCGGAGACAACTCCATAGACCGACCAACACAAAATAAACATTCCCCATCCTCCTGAATCAAAAAATCCTCATTGTAGCCCATTCTTTGTAGATCATTCACAGCCTCACTCAACGTATCGTATGCCTTTCTTTTCCTTGGTTCCATAATATTTGATTTGATATTCCTTAATCGATTATTATTTGAAGAAAATTTAAGCATTTATTAATAAATAATAGACATATTAAAGTCAATTCAAAACAAAAGACCTCCCTACCTTATTATTAAATAATGGAAATTACGTTAATTATTTTTGGGTGCTTATTAATCATCTTTACAGCATTGCCCTTGATCCGCAAAGACCATTGGACTTTCCGGGTCTTTGAATACCCACGAATTCAAAAACTTGCCCTTTCTACCCTCTGGGTTATTCTCTACGCCATTCACGCTGACTTCGAAAATAAAACCCTGTTGATCCTGCTCGTTCTAATAATCGGTATTATTGCTTATCTGCTCAAACAAATCTTACCATTTACTCCATTAGGTAAGAAACAGGTTTACAAAGCCGAAAATATCGATGATAAAAACAACCTTAAAATCATGATATCCAATGTCTATGAAGATAATGACAATTATAAAGGTTGCTTAAGTGTTATTCATTTAAACGATCCTGACCTAGTCTTACTTCTGGAAACGAGCCATGAATGGGACCGCCAAACCCAATCCCTGGAAGTGGACTATAAATATCATGTTAAAGTGCCAATCGACAATACTTATGGGATGTTGCTGTATTCTAAATACAAAATCCTGAATCCTCAGGTTAAGTATTTAGTCGAGGATGAAATTCCAAGTATTCATTGTCAGCTAGAACTTCCTTCTGGTCAAAAGGTCCAGGTTTATGCGGTACACCCAACTCCTCCCGTGCCGAATGAAAATCCACGCTCTACTGAACGCGATAAAGAATTATTGATCGTTGCTGAAAAAGCTAAGGATTGTGAATTGCCTGTTGTGGTGATTGGTGACCTGAATGATGTCGCCTGGAGTTACACGACTGAATTGTTCTTAAAGATGAGTACACTTTTAGACCCGAGAAGAGGTCGTGGATTTTATAATACTTTCCATGCGAAACAACCTCTCCTACAATTCCCATTGGATCATGCCTTTATTTCTGCTGATTTTAAACTTCGAGATTTACGAAAATTAGACAACTATAATTCCGATCACTTTCCTATATTCGTGCATATTCAGTTTGAAGAACAAGCTGAAGATCAACAAGAAGACAATCAATTAGAAGCTGATCAACAAGACAAGAAAGAGGCCGCAGAAAAAAGAAACGCTGACACTTCTGAAAATCCTTAAATAATGAACGAACAGGATAATTACAAAGAAATAAACAAACAGCTCTGGAATCAAAAAACAAGCTCGCATGTAGATAGTGAGTTCTATAATAATGCAGCATTTCTAGCTGGAAAAAGCTCCTTGAACTCCCTCGAAATTGAACTCCTCGGCGATGTGACCTCGAAAAAGATCTTGCATTTACAATGTCATTTTGGTCAAGATACTTTATCCCTCGCTCGATTAGGTGCTCATGTGACGGGTATCGACCTCTCCGACAAAGCCATCGAGGTCGCAAAGGAAATGAATATGCAATTAAATCTCGATGCTGAATTTATTTGCGCAGATGTCTATGATACGCCTGAGGAATTGAATGAAAAATTCGATATCGTTTACACAAGTTATGGTACAATAGGCTGGTTACCTGATTTGAATCGTTGGGCACAAGTCATACAGAGATGCTTAAAACCTAATGGTAAACTTGTATTTGTCGAATTTCACCCCATTGTGTGGATGTTCGATTATGACTTCAGCAAATTTCAATATTCTTACTTTAATATTGAACCCATTATTGAAATACAAGAAGGAACCTATGCTGATCGAAATGCCAATATTTCAGCAAAAGAAATCTCTTGGAATCATCCTCTTGCTGAAGTGTTTCAAGGTTTATTAAATAATGGACTGAAAATCGAATCTTTTGAAGAATACAATTATTCCCCTTACAATTGCTTTAATAATACAGTGGAATTTGAACCTGGAAAATTTCAAATCAAAAGCCTTGAAGGAAAAATCCCAATGCTTTATTCAATTGTAGCTAGTAAATAATTTTGGAAAAAACATAAAACATCTCCCGGGCTATTTGAAGACTTCTCGCTGAATAAACTTGAGCCTGCAAGTCTGTCCCATCTGATACCTTTGGATCTTCATAAGTTATGGAAATCCGCTTTAATGCTCCAGTAATAAAAGGACATCCTTCATCCGCGTGAGAGCAGGTCATAATCGCCCCATAGGCTGAACTTGGATTATATAAATGATCATATTCCTTGGAAAAAAGTAGCATCGGAACTGAATTTCCAGAAGCCTTAAGCCAATATTTGGCATTTCCTCCCTCAGACAGACTTCCAATACTGAACCCTTGATCTTTCAACGTTTCTAAGATCTTCGGATAAACAGCAGTTACCTCCGTTCCCCCGGAATAACAATGTACGGAGGGAATTTTGAAATATAATGCCGCCGTTGATGCCCAAACCTGCGCTAAATGACTCCGACGCGAATTATGCGTGCAAATAAAAGTCAAATCTACCGATAAACCGACATTGACCCGAGATTGAATAAAGTCTATTAAGGATTGTAGAAGACCCTTGCGATCTTCTACAATATTTTCCCAATCCAAGTGATGGATTACTTGATTTAAAGCCTCATTAATAGAAGGTACCTCTTTCATTAGCAACAACCTGAATTTGGCGGGCAACAGGATGATTGACTTACCTTTAATTCCGCAAGATTTCTTTTTTGTTTCTCTACCGGTATCCCACAGGCATCCTCCGCCAAACATGCTGTTTTCTTATTCACTAAGAGAAAATCTTGTCCATTAAAGGCCAAATCATACTTCCCAATAGTATCTGCCTGATACTCCACTTCAACCTCAAAATCTCCAATCCCCAACTGCTCCTCCGACAATTCAATGATCTTTAATAACTTCGATGGTTTTAAACGATGATCCTCATCATCCGCATTCCACAACTGAAAATTTACAACCTGCTCATTACGGATAACTCCGCCGCAATCAATAAATTTCTTGTTTATCTCTCCTACTTCCGTAACATGAAAATGTGCTGGAACATAGCTACCGTCCTCTAATTGAAAATCTACCCGATCAACTTTCTTTAATGCTGATTTTACTTCTGATAATCTCATGATATAAAATTTATAATTAATACATTGTAATATTACGATGTTAAACTCCAAAAAAAAGCTATGAACAACAGCTTTTTACTTCAACATCCTGATTTAAAAAATTATTAAACTCTCGCTGAAAATTCTTCCAAACCTCTGAATTGATACAATAACAAACTGACTTGCCTTCAATTGAGCCTTGAATAATTCCCGAGGTCTTTAACTCTTTTAAGTGTTGGGATATAGTCGCCTGGGCTAATCCAAGCTCTTCTACTAAATCATTGCAAATACAGGCTTTCTTGTCAATAATATATTGTAAAATCGCCAACCGAGCAGGATGACCCAATACCTTGAATGCTAAGGCCAACTTGTTCTGGTCCTCTGTAAATATCTCTGTCTTTGTAATCCCCATTTCCTAAAATTATATATCGCAATATTACGATACATAATCTATTTTTCCAAAGACTCTAAAAACATTTTCTGTCAGATAATATTCATTTTTCTAAAAATAAGAATGGCCATGAATTCTCATGACCATTCTTTAATAGCCAAATACAAGTATCTAACTATTGTTACCTAATAAATATCTTATTTATTCCACCATAGCTTGGTAAACTGAACATCATCCCCTTGCTTGGATAATGCAGATTGATAATTAGCTTTATTGGTACTCTGTTCCTTTAAAGGGTAGACTAATCGACTTGGAATGGCAGACCCAATTTCAGGAACAAAAGTATAACTAACCTCTTTCCCTTCTACTTTTCCTCGCCATACCACATCTCCTTTCTTTATCAAAAACAATGGATAACCGGTTCTACGAATTTCAGTCCAAGCCTCTATACCTTGCCCATACTGCGCTAGATATTTTTGAGATAATACATTTTCCTGATTTGCTTTTGGTAATTTCTCCAAATAAGCATTAACTTCTGAACCTGAAACTCCCCATCGCTCCAAGGATGCTTTTACCCCTTTTTCATAACTTGACTGATCCCAACCTTTATATTCTGATATTAAAAACTCCACCTCAGCATATTCCTGAAGTACTTCTAATGCATTTGCCTTGTTGATAAGGTCTCCAGGCAGAGAAATACTATCCAGTGGGAATAAGTTCCCCGCCGCTAATGGCAATCCATAAGGCTGTCCTTTATATATATTTTTACTATTCGGCTTTGCATATTTACTTAATCTCGGATCGGCAATCTTAAATGGACCTCGCTCGCCTTTTAGTGTTTCAATTAGAACATGCGAGACTGCAAAATCTTTCCGGTTGGCAGTCACCGTAGCACGAAATAAAGGTGCCTCATAGGGCGAAGCGGTAGAGAATGTAAATCCCGCATTATCCGCATTGGAAGTAAATACCCCATTCTTTAAGGCATCTTCTATATGTTGGGTGGCAAATGCTCTATCTTTAGCCAAAATACGATTGGCCAATCTCAACCTTAATGAATTCGCAAACTTAAACCAACTCTCGTTCTTCCCCTGATAGATAATATCGGAAGCACCGAAGGTATTTGACGATTTATATTTTGACAAGGTATCCGCTGCCGATTTCAACTCATTCAAAATATCCTTATAGATTTTCTCCTGTGATGCATATTTCGGAGTTAAAATATCTGGATTCCTCTTCAATGCCTCAAAATCAGCATCCTTGTTGCCATAGGATTCATATGGAATATCCCCAAATACATCAGTCAAGGAGTGAAAAGCAAAGGATTTCAAAATCCGTGAAATTGCAATTTGAGTAGCATTTAATCCCGCTCCATTGGCTTGTGCCTGAACCTTTGTTTCCTCTTCTGCATTCAATAAAATAATCTCATTCAAATTATTCAATGCCTTATAAGTATTGGTCCAATACTCATCTGAATAGGACGCTGATATCAGGTACCGAGATTGATCGGTGTATATATTCTGACTAAAATATTGTGAAAACAATTGTGCTCCCCTAAAATGAATACTTTCACTTCGCAATGCATTCACCAATTGGCGCTCGGCCGAAAGAAATAAACTCGGCGTCGGAACGTTGGCAGGCCTGTTCGGATCAATATTGATTTCTGTTAAAGTCTCCTTGGAACATGAAATAAGACTCAAGGCCAAAAATGTCGTATATAGTATATGTGTTATTTTCATCTCGCTAGTATTAAAATTTAAGGTTAACATTAAAACCATAGGTCAATGGCGTAGGAATATTTCCACCCTCTATACCTTGAACGTTTCCACTACTATTCGCAAACTCTGGATCGATATATTTACTCTTGGTATAAATATTCCAAACATTACGTGCATAGGCTGATAATCGAACTCCTTTGACTACCTTAGGATTATTCAATGGGAAATTATATCCTACTGTTACTTCCCTAAGTTTTACAAAGGTCCCATCGAATATTGAAAATGTCGTTGGACCATTAGATTCATTACGGCCCCATTGCTGAGCACTAATTCGGGTATCATTTTCACGAATATTGCTCGTTGTATAGGTTCCATCGGCATTGAAAACAACATCTGCTTTTACGCCATCTAATACCAAACCATCCTCACGAACATTATTTTCTGCAGTTCTTTCTAAAATCCCTGAGTACATTCCTACATTATAGGTTTGGGAATAAAAACTTCCCCCAACTCGACCATCAATCAGAAAACCAAAACTTAAGTTCTTGTATCTAAAGCTGTTTTGAAAACCAAACAAATAATCTGGAAGAACCGACCCTAGGGGAACCAACTGGGATGTTCTTAAATATGTCCCGTCTTCTTTTACTACCCTCTGACCATCAGCATAGACAAAATCGTATCCTAATAATTGGCCATATGGTTGTCCTTCTCGGGCTACTAAATTGATTAATGATGAACTCAAGGTCAATGTATTCACAAGTTCATCCAACTTTAATACCTTATTTTTATTTCTTGACCAGTTTAAACTACTGTTCCACTCGAAGTTTTCATTACGTACCGGAGTACCATTCAGGATAATTTCAAGCCCTTTGTTCTCCACCTTTCCGGCATTCAGTACCTTGGCCTCATAGCCAAATGACGAGGATACTGGAATTGGTAAAATCTGGTTCCTTGAAGTATTATGATAGTAGGTTATATCCAATCCCAAACGGTTTCTGAAAAATTGCAAACTCAAACCTGTTTCCCATGAACTCGTGATCTCGGGTTTTAAATCCGCATTGTTCAAGGTAGATGGCAATTTATTGGATGGCTTGCCATCGAATGATTGCTCTACATCATAAACTTTATTTAACTGATAAGGATCAGTATCATTTCCTACCTGTGCCCAACCTAAGCGAACCTTTCCAAATGACAACCAGTCTTGAGCCGAGAATCCAGGCAATTGAGAAAACACAAAGCTTCCTGTAAAGGATGGATATATAAAGGAGTTTGCATGACTTGGTAAGGTCGATGACCAATCATTGCGGACAGTCGCATCCAAAAATAATAGATCATGATAGCCTAATGATGCACTGGCATATAAGGAAGCAATACGACGGTTATAGGTATAGTTTTCTATCTTAACCGTTGAAGCATTCTTCAGGTTATAATAATTAGGAACAATTAATCCGCCTTGTGTAATCGCATAATCAACTTTGCGATTTTGGTCTCTTAAGTTAGCCCCTGCATTGGCTACCAATGAAAGGTTGTTCCAATTCTTTTTTGCAGTCGCTAAAAACTCATAATTGTATTCATTCAACTTATTGCTGGTTTCCTCATATTGGGAAGCACTCCTTGAATAAACAGCAATGCGGTCCTGTGTTCCAAATTGATAGATATCTCCATGTACCTTGGCCCCAATTTGTAACCAATCTGAAACCTCATATTGAGCTCCTATATTACCGTAAAAGCGATCTCTTTTCTCTTCTAGATAACTCTCATAAGCCGACCAATATGGATTATCAATAAATCGAGTCGCCTCAGCTGCCGGCGTATTCTGCCATCCAGTCCTGTTCCAGGCTAATGGGGTTCCATCTGCACGTTTATATTGTTCTAATCGCTTATAATCCACCTGAACTGCGCCCCATTGATAGGCTTCCAAGATAATATTACGATTTGAAGCTCCTGTCCATGGCTTCCCAAGGGAGGTATTGTGAATGTAATTGATGCTGGAATTGATACTTAAACGACCTAATTTCGTTCCCCCTGAAAAGTTTAAGGTATTCCGACCTAAGGATGCATTAGGTACAGTACCCTTGACATTCTTATTGGTATATGAAAATCGATAATTCGTATTTCCGGAATTTCCTGAGATCGCCACATTATTCGTATTGGCTAATCCGGTATTAAAAAAATAATGTACATCATGCTCTGGATATAACCAAGGCGAAGGATTCAAATAATCCGCAGCATCTTCTGGATTTAAATTGTACCATTGCAAAACCGCTGTTCCATCTAATTTTGGACCCCAACTTTCATCCGCTGCATAGTCTACAATCTTATACTCCTTCCCTTCGATTTGGACCGTTTGAAATACGGGACTATATCCCTGCCCATATAGTTGCTGACGCTTGGGAAGCCTTACTATATTTTCAAACTCCAATCCACTGTTAACATCAATGCTAACCTGTTCGCCTTTGCCTGCACGTTTTGTAGTAATTAAAATAACCCCATTGGAAGCTCTTGATCCATATAATGCCGCTGCAGACGGTCCTTTTAAAACTGAAATATTCTCAATATCATCTGGATTCAAATCCTGAATCATATTTCCAACATCCTTTCCTGCTGACCCATTGATCGTCGAAGATGAGTTCAAATCTGAATTATCAATGGGTGTCCCATCTACAACATATAAGGGCTGATTATTTCCGGCAATGGAATTGATACCACGTAACAAGGTCCTGGTTGATCCACCCATATTTCCTCCGGCAGAAACAACCTGCAAGCCTGCTACTTTTCCTGATAAGGCTGCCATTGCATTCGTTGGCCGGGTTTGTAGTTCCGTAGATTTAACCTCCTGAACTGCATATCCCAATGCTTTCTTTTCTCTAGAAATACCCAACGCCGTTACCACAACTTCCTCTAACACATCTTCACTTGGACTTAATTGGATTTGTACAAAACCTGAACTCGAAACCGTTATGGTTTTCTCCTGAAAACCTAAAAACCTTACGGTCAGCTGTGGATTCGCCGTACTGGCATCCAAGCTGAATTCCCCTAATGAATTACTCTGGGTTTGTTTCTGAGTCGCTTTCTCCGTAATAGTCGCCCCCTCAATTGCTTGATTTTGGGCATCAATTACTTTCCCCTTTATAAGATGCTGAGCCTGAACTTGACCTATACTCAAGGCAATAAACAGCCCAACGAGATAAAAATATATCGTTCTATTCATGTAAATAATTTAAAATGGATTAATTAATAAATTGGAATTGAATTATTGGAGATAGTCTTCCTTAAATTACCTATCTCCTAGTTGCATTCGTGAAATGTGTTGTAGGACTCTTCTATACATTATTCTTGATTTCTGCTGCAAATATATAAAATCTACCTAATTAGTAGATTAATAAAATGAAAAAAGTATACTTTTTTAGTAGATATTAAGAATATAGTAGATTAATATGACCATAACTACCTGATTTCAGCTATTTATTCTCTCCTTTTTCTTCTTACTTTTGTTCTATTATTCTATTATCCTATGAGATTAACAGCCTTAATATTTTCAACGATTGCCCTATTTGCGCTGCTTCATTCCGAGGCTATCGCTCAGGAGGAACCTGCCGCTTATGTTGTCAATGATGAATACAATCTTTACCTAACCCAAAAAGATAGCACCGCTCTGGTCTTTGCAAACATGGCCTATATCAGAAAGGAACCCAGTACAAAAAGTGAATTAAAAGATTCTATTTCTATAGGTACGGAGGTTAAATTTTTAGATGACGACGGTTTGAATCCAATGTCCTTACGGGGGATGTACCTTCCTTGGCAAAGGGTTGAATATAAAAAGGACAACCAGTTAAAAACTGGGTATATCTGGCTAGGTTTATTGAGCTTAGGCCATACTTATGATAAATCTTCCAATAACCTCTTTATGTATGGCTTCGCATGGAAATCAAATGAAGTAAATGAAAACTATTACTGGGTAGAAACCAAAGTATTAGACAAAGACCGACAACTATTGGCAACAAATAGCTTTCCTTATTATCCAGGCGGACAATCTTACACCACTGCTGAACTGCAAAAAAACACCGGACTGGAGGATGCAAAAAGAATCTACAGCATCAAATTCCTCGGCGAAGCCTGTGGAATTGCTTCGGAATATCATGCATTAGCCTGGAATGATCAAGGTTTTATTCCTTTGCCAAAAACATCTTCTGTTTCAGATGCGGGTGTATTTTATTATTCTGAAGAACTAATTTATCCGAATCAACATAAAAAAGGTAAGGATATTATCATAAAAAGAATTGAAGAAGGTGAAGCGGATGAAGATCAATTGGATTCTAATGAAGAGATCCAATTTCAGGTAAAAATAAAAGAAGAAACATTCCAAAAAAATGGAAATACGTTTCAAAAAATAGCAGAAAGGTCGTTAAAATAGTATATAAACAAAATCGGCTTGCTTGAGTTTCCTCAGCAAGCCTTTTTAGTCACACTACTATTATCAAATAGTCTCTTAAATATTGTTGAAATTCAATAACTCCAAAATCTGTTGATACGTATATCTTAAATCTTCTTCTTGAATACAATACGGAGGCAAAATATACAACACATTCCCCATCGGCCTCAATAATATCCCCCTATCCATAAATTCCTCGAAAAGCTTTTCTTGCAACTTATTAAAATAGGATGTTTCACTCGATGACTCCCAATCAAAAGCTAGAATTGTTCCTGTCTGCCGGATATTCCGGGCATTTTTAGTTTTTCCTAATTCAAGCGCGAAATTAGCATGAAATTCTTCAATTTCTCTAATTTTTTTCAACGTTGATTCCTGCAATAACAAATCTAAACTCGCCAATGATGCAGCACATGCTATGGGACTCGCAGTAAACGAATGTCCGTGAAATAAGGCCAAACGCTTTTCATCCGAATAAAATGCCTGATAGAGTTCTTCTGTACATGTACTTATCCCCATCGGCATGGTCCCTCCAGTTAGGCCTTTGGAAAAACACATCACATCCGGCTGCTCTGTCAGTTGATCTGCAGCAAATAAAGTCCCTGTACGGCCAAAACCTACAAATACTTCATCCTGAATCATTAGGATTCCCTCAGAACGACAAAATTTCATCAATTCCGAAAGTGGCGCAGCATCATGCATCAGCATTCCGCCCGCACCTTGAACCAATGGCTCATAAATAAAACAAGCTATTTCTTCCGAATGCTTAGCAATGATTTTTTTTGTCTCCGCTAAATTCTCCGAAGTAGGAACATCAATAAATATTACATCAAATAACATTTCTGCAAATGGAGCAGTCCATGTCCCGCGTTCACTAACCGACATCGCCCCAAATGTATCCCCATGGTAACCATTCTTGAATGCAATAATCTTATTCTTCTTCAACCCTTGATTGAATGCATACTGAATACACATCTTTAAGGCCACTTCAACTGCAGTGGAACCATTGTCAGAATAAAAAACCTTCTTTTGATTGGAAGGCAATAGATTCAATAACCGCTCTGAGAGCTTAATCGCCGGTTCATGGGTGAAACCAGCAAATATGACCTGCTCTAATGTTGTGAGCTGCTCATAAACTTTCTCCGCAATATACGAATTTGAATGGCCATGTAAAGTAACCCACCAGGAACTTACCATATCCAGATAGCGATTTCCGGCCATATCATATAAATAAGCATCTTTCCCCCGAACAATAGGGATATGCTTACTAGTCTTCATCTGCGAATAGGGATGCCAATTAACCGCGATATCCCGATCTATCCATTCGTGCTGCACAGTCGCTCCTTCTTTAACATCATCGGCTTTAAGCCCAAATTCTTCAACATTTGCATATCCTCATCAACACCGGGATTCGGAGTCACCAATAAGGTTTGACGCTCTCCGGTAAATATCGAGTTCGCCCCAGCCATAAAACACCAGCCTTGCTCAACTTCCGTCATCTCAATCCGACCAGCACTTAACCGAACCATCGAAGATGGTAATACAATGCGTGCCGTGGCAATCATCCTGACCATATCCCAAACATCTACTTTCGGCAAATCAGCTAATGGTGTCCCTGCAACCCGCGCTAAGGCATTGATTGGAACAGACTCCGGATGCTTCTCCATATTCGCCAATGTTCGCAACATGCTAATCCGATCCGCATCCTTCTCCCCTAATCCAATAATCCCCCCTGAACAAACCGTAATCCCTGCCTTCCTAACATTATTGATCGTCGCTAAACGATTATCAAACTTGCGCGTCGAAATAATCTCATCGTAAAACTCCTCCGAGGTATCTAAATTATGATTGTATGCATATAGGCCTGCCTCCTGTAGTCGATTTGCCTGATCCTCAGTCAGCATCCCCAAAGTACAACAAACCTCTAACCCCATTTCATTGACCCCTTGTACCATTTCAATAATCCGATCAAAATCCCGATTGTCCCTAACTTCACGCCATGCCGCTGCCATACAAAATCTGGAAGAACCACTATCCTTCGCCTTTTGTGCATGCGCCAAGACCGTTTCTGTAGGTAATAAGGCCTGAACTTTAATATCTGTGTGATATCTGGCCGCCTGACCACAATAGGAACAATCCTCTGGACATCCGCCCGTCTTAACAGATAATAAGGTCGATATCTGAACCTCCTCAGGATTATGCCATTGACGATGAACCGTAGCTGCCTCATAAACCAATTCTAATAATGGCTTATTATATATGGCCAACAACTCTTCCTTTGTCCAATCATGTCTCAGTGCTTTACTATCTTTCATAATTTATTCTTCTATTTTTATTTTTTCTAATGCTTTATTTAACCCCTCTGAATCTATCGTCTCCAAACTCGGAATCTCTATAATTTTACTGCCTACTGGTTTATTTTTGATGATTATCCGCCTGCTCGACTCCTTGAAGTCCCCATTTAATACGATATACTCAACCGGAATACCTCGCTCCGCTAAACTGTGAAAGGAAAGTAAACTATGATTGATACTGCCTAAATAGTCTGAACAAACCAAGATGACCGGCAATTCCAAATACTCCAAAAGATCTATAATAAAATCTTGATCATTTATGGGAACAAACATTCCTCCTGCCCCCTCCACAATCAAATTCCCACTGGTCGCTGGTAACTTAAAATCACTAATCTTGATTTCCTGCCCATCTAACTCTGCTGAATAATGCGGTGATGCCGGATAGCTCAATTGAAATCGCTCTGGAAATATCTCAACATCAGATCCCAATAATTGACTAATCATCATACTATCACTGCTCGTTAAATCCCCAGACTGTATTGGTTTCCAATAGGAAGCATTCCACATCTTTACCAAAACCGCTGAAACAATGGTTTTTCCAACGGAGGTCCCAATGCCGGTAACAAAATATTTCTTACTCATCTTGAATCTTTAATATGCAAGCCTTTAATAAATCTATCTCTCTTTCTGTATTGAACGAATGAAGAATAACTCTTAACATTTGCTCCTCTTTAGACACCGTCGGTGCCTTTACAGGGTAGCTTATAATTCCTTGTTCTCTCAAAAAGTTATGGGCTTGACTTAATTTATGCTCTTCCTGAATATAAATAGGTATAATCGGACTTAACCATTGCCTCAGTTCTTTGTTCTCATCCTGATGAAATTTTCTTATTTTTCTTTGCAATTCTTTTCTCAAAAATTCATTTTCCTCTAGAAATTCATAAGCACTTCTAATGCCTAAGGCATGAAAATCTGGGAGTCCGGTACTGTAAATAAAACTCGGAGAATAATTGATGAGATACTGAATCAAGGTTTTTGAACCTAATACCGCCGCCCCTGACTGTCCCATAGCCTTCCCATAAGTAACAACAGTCGCAAATACTTGTTCCTGCAGACCATAATAATTCACCAATCCTAATCCAAAGGTGCCAATGGCATGGGCCTCATCGACAATTAATGCCGCAGAATACTTTGAACATAAACCCGCAATTTCCACTAAAGCCGCAAAATCCCCATTCATGGAATACAAACTCTCAATAGCAACCCAGACTCTTCCAGTGGATTTTTTCAAAAGTTCCTCCAAATGATTTAAATCATTATGACGAAATTTCCATCGCTTGGCATTGGACAAACGACTACCTTCAAAAACCGAACGATGTACTTTCTCGTCTAAAAGCAAGGTGTCCTCCTTCTTCGGCAAAACGGAAAACAAGGATAAATTAGCATTAAATCCAGACGGAAATATTAAGGCGGATTCTACTTGATGCACCTGAGCTAAATAAGCCTCAAGCTCCATCAATGCTACAGAATTCCCTGTAATTAATCTTGACCCTGTTGAGCCCTGAAGACTTTGAGGTGAATGCTGTAGGTTTGCCAATAATTTTCTCCTGAAATCTTGACTCCGCGCAAATCCTAAGTAATCATTCGAACAAAAATCAATTCCCTCTTTATTTATGGAAAGTGTTCTTAACAATCCCTTCTCTTCCCGATCATCAAGTTCTTGCTGAAGATCAGAAAACAAATCAGGCAACATCTTTTACCTCGTTAAAAACAGATTCAATCCAGTCCTCAAATAATTTATTCTCAATTTCTATGATCGCATCGGCGTATAAATTCCAGGATGGATGAAAGGATTGTAGCTGATGAATCATTTCCTCCAAATGCCCTTCCTCCTCCAAAATAATGGATTTCACCATCACCTTGGACCCTGCTTCCGTTAAGCATTCTTGATATATTGGATAGAGCTCATCCGCCCTAACTTCAATGGCATAAGTCACAAAAAGATAAGCCGCATATTTCAATGCTGCACCGCTCAATTTGAATTCTTTCATTAAAAAGCGACAAGTTTGTACATCCAATCTATGTAAGTATTGAATGGATGATTTCCCACCAATCAAACTATCCTCTGCATAATATTCAAACCCTGAATCAGTCAACTTCCCAATCTGCTTTTTCAAATAATACGCATGCCGATGTTCTTCAGCAGCATGTTTTAATTGAATCAAGTCGGTTTTTTGGGAATCCTCACAGGCAGATATTTTCCGAGCCCCCGCATTCTCCATAAAAGAAAGCGTATTTAACCATTTTGCATGTAGAACAGGTTCCTCGATTATTTTTGCTAAGACAGATTTCATATTTTTCAATTTCGACCAAAAGTACTACCTTGCCGGTAGGTACATAGGTGCCAGTTTTAAGAATATGAATAGTCCGGATAACATTCCATTTAAAAGTTTCATTCAAATCCAACGGGATACTAATACTCCCATCTACCTGCAAATCGCAAATCAATTTATTCAGGCCATATCCCAAGGTAAAATTAGCCCAGGGACTAAATTATTAGGAACTAGAGCACTAAGCGAGTTACTTAACGTACATAGAAATACCATTACAGCGGTTTATGATGAATTATTCGCTCAAGGTTGGGTCGAAATAAAACCGAATAAAGGTACTTTTATCGCCTCCCTACTCCCGCTTCAAAACCAAAAAGAGACCAAAACTTTTCACTATCCTAAACAAACCGGATACAGCTTTAAACAGTCCATTCTCCTGGACAGCCCCTTTGAACATACAAATTGTGAATTCATCCTGAACGACGGAACTCCTGATATTCGCCTTACCCAATTTGAAGATTTATCCCGCTTCTACAGCTCGAACATGAAAAGAAAAAGTAACCGCTCTAAAATGGGTTACTACAACCAAGAAGGTAGCGAATATTTCAAAGAGCAAATGCTGAATTACTTGCAAAGCTCCAGAGCTCTGAAAATCAAAAAAAATAACTTATTGATCAGCCGAAGTGTTGAAATGAGCTTATATATTATCGCAGAGATCCTACTGTCTGCTGAGGATACCGTAGTTGTCGCAGATTTAAGTTATTTCGCTGCGAATATGATCTTTCAAAAATCTGGAAGTAAGATTAAAACCATCCCTATTGAATCGGATGGCATTGATGTGGATGCCCTGGAAGACTTATGTAGGAAACAAAAAATACGCATGCTGTATATTACTCCACATCATCATTACCCCACAACTGTCAGCTTAAGTGCGCATAAAAGAATGCGAATCCTCCAATTAGCCACTCAATATGGATTTATTATTGTAGAGGATGACCATGATTATGATTTTCAATTTGACAAACAGCCGCTATTGCCAATGGCAACTTCTGATCAAGATGGAATGATTATATATGTGGGTTCTTTCGGTAAATCCTTAGCTCCCGGGTTCAGAACCAGTTTTATGGTCGCTCCAGAAAATTTAATGATAGAAATGAGAAAACATCTCGGAATTATCGATCGTCAAGGGGACATCTTAATGGAACAAGCCTTAGGCGAAATGATTGAAGAAGGAGCTATCCATCGTCATTTAAAGAAATCTAGAAAAGTATATAAGGAAAGAAGAGACTTAATGGCAGAATTACTTGAGCTGGAACTCGCAGAGGCAATAGATTTTCAAATTCCTACTGGCGGACTTGCATTTTGGATACAATGGAAAGAAACATTCAGTTTACTCAAACTCAGTCAAATTGCATCTCAAAACAACCTCTTTATTCCCAAAACTCTTTTATACCAACAAAAAAACGTCCAAGCAATGAGATTAGGCTTCGGAAATCTCAGTCCCGAAGAAATGACCAAGTCCGTAGCAATACTTAAAAAAAGCTACCAAAGGGCAAAATATTAACCCGCAAACAGATTAATATTCTCCGTATTTGCACAAGGGTCCTTATAATGGACATACATGCGCTTGTATTTTACCATCTCCCGAGAATCTGCTAGATAATTCATCTTGGTTTCTCTAAAAACCAATTGAGCAGCTTTCTTCTCCATTTTTGTAGCATAATCCAAGAATTCCCGAAACAACATCCGGCGCTCATGGGTGGAAAACCGACTCTGTTGACAAATTTTCAAAATTAGCTCTTCATCAAAATGTAGTGTAATCTTATTCCCAATAGGATTTAATAGGTAAAATATCGGTCTCGGTCCATTATTCGGAAATAAACCAAACCCTATGGTCGCATTATCTGTATTAAATACATAGGCATAAAAGTGGACGGTACCTATCAATGCGGAATCTACTAATATGTTTTTTGTAACCATAGCCTCACAATTTAAGTTAACAAATCTATTATCTTCATTGATAACCCAATGATTATCAATATTTAATTGGTTTCAATATACCGAATCTCTAAAAAGAGAATTGAAATTTCAGATTATTAATTTATTAAATTATCTGAAGTCATACCTCAGATAAAATCCTCCCAACAAATTACATACGTTAAGCCAATAATGCTTCACAGCTCGCAGTACATGAACGACATGCTTCTGCACATTCCCGACAATGCTCCATTCCATGTGTGGCATGTTTCTCGCACTCCTCAGCGCAGGAATTACAAATATCCATACAAATTTTTACAATTCCCATATACGCTGAACTCCTCATCAACAATAACTTATAAGTGGACTCACAAATCTCAGCACATTCCAAATCTGTCTGTATACATTTTCGTAACATTTCAAGATCAGATTCTCTTAAACAGGCTTGTGCACATTCTAAACAGGCAATTGAACACTTTTGACAGGCTTCAATACAGGCTTTAATTAATTGTTCTTGATCCATGTGATTTCCTTTCTTATTGTTAATGATGTTTTAATGGAAGTTAATTCAATCTTATTAACAACCGTTAAGTTAACACTTTTCAATAGGCAATCGTTCATTTTAATATGAATTATAAGGAAAACAAAGGCTTTGTATTAAATAAATTACAAGAAATTAGAATATCTTTCTAAAGAATATAAAAATTAAAAGAAAATTTAACCAATTTTCAGATTAAAAATACCTTAGATTAATTTTTGCCTAAATGAGACAACCCTAACAAATACCCCCAACCTTCCCCTATTTTTCCTTCCTAAAAATTTCAATTCAATTTCCTTTTGAATCCTCAAAATACACTGTAAATTTATTATACTTTATACCAGCTAATGATGAAAAATTACGCTGAAACTCAATTAACTCCTAATATTATGAATATGATCAATAATGTATTTAAAGGTCTTGCTTTTCTTTTTCTGACAAGTCTCCTGTCTATTCATTCCATAGCGCAGGAAATGCCTGAGAAAAACTTGGACGAATTGGTCCAAAAAACAATGACTGCTTTTAATGTCCCAGGCATATCCCTCGGCATTATTAAAGATGGAAAAGTAATTCATCAAAAAGGATATGGACTCAGGTCCATCAACAGCAAACAACCGGTAGATAATCAAACTGCATTCGCCATTGCCTCAAACAGCAAAGTTTTCACGGCTTTTGCCTTGGGAATGATGATGGATGAAGGCAAACTTACCTGGGATAGTAAAGTGACGGATTTTATCCCCGAGTTTAAAATGTATGATCCTTATGTAACCTCTGAATTTACCATTCGCGATCTGCTTACTCATCGCTCTGGCCTAGGTCTCGGTGCGGGTGACCTTATGTTCTGGCCAGATTCTGCAAACTTCAATACCGAAGAAGTCATCCATAACCTCAGATACCTTAAACCCGTTTCTAGCTTCAGAACTAAATTTGACTATGATAACCTGCTCTATATTGTTGCCGGTGAAGTGTTGAAAAGAGCATCAGGCCTTTCTTGGGAGGATTTTATTGAACAAAAAATCATGGCTCCATTAAATATGACCAATAGTGCGGCCTCCCTGAGTCGGATGAAATCCAAAGACAATGTTATTGATGCCCATGTTCCATTGGATGGTAAACTCATTACCATCGCTCGATTCCTCAGCGAAACCACCAATGCTGCCGGTGGTATCAACAGCAGTATTGAAGATATGAGCAAATGGGTGAATATGCTCTTGAATAAAGGGAAATATGGCAGCAACCTCGAGAAACAATTGATTTCTGAAAATAGATTGCGGGAAATTATGACCCTGCAAACCGTTATTCCTGGAACAGGACCTTATAATGCACATTTTAGAGGCTATGGCCTTGGATTATTCCTTAGTGATCAGAATGGTTATTTCGTTGCCGAACATACTGGCGGACTTGGAGGAATGGTTACTCAAGTCACCATGATCCCTGAATTGAAGTTGGGAATCATTGTGCTGACCAATCAACAAAGTGGAAATGCCTTTACTACCATTACCAATCAGATAAAAGACTTTTACTTTGACATCAAAAATACCGATCGCCTCAAAGAGTTAAAGGAACGAGAGCAAAAATTTGCTGGTGAAGCCGATGAAGTCACAGATAAGGTTTGGGCAAAAATCAAGTCTCAAAAACAAAAAATCGACTTCTCCCCTTACCTAGGTAAATATAAAGATCAATGGTTTGGTGAAATTGAAATCATGGAACGTAATGGACAGCTATACTTTAAGTCCGCTAGGTCGCCACAATTGCAAGGGAAAATGTATTATTACCAAGGCAATACCTTTGTAGCAGCCTGGAATGACCGCAGCATGACCGCCGATTCGTATGTCATGTTTAATCTCGATGAAACAGGAAAAGCAAATAGCATTAAAATGATGGCCGTTTCGCCAGCAACTGATTTCTCCTTTGATTTTCATGACTTGGATTTAAAAAGAAAATAACTAGCATTTTGGAGAGCAATAACCAGCTTGAAAGCATCAATTCCCTGTCAAGAATAAAAATATCTCATTAGAAATGAGCTTTTTCGCAGTTTAAAGCAATTAATCCAACAAAAACATTTGGAGTATATAGAGATTAATCCTACTTTTGTATCACAAAATCACGGTAGGTATAGCTCAGTTGGTTAGAGCACTAGATTGTGGTTCTAGGGGTCGTGGGTTCGAGCCCCATTACTTACCCGGTTAAAGGAGGTCCAAAAGACCTCCTTTTTTTGTAAATAGCCATTATGATCATCAGTTAAGAAGCACAAATAACATTATGAAAACTTTTTCAAAATCAACCAAAAATACTTGTGCTGTCTTCCAAGACCTATTGAATTATGCTGCATTATACATATTTTCCCTACTTATCTTAGTTTTTTACCTTCGAAATGAGGAAATAGAGTTTTTGAGATTTATTATCCTAATAATTTCCTTATTTTTTTTTGTTATACATGTCTTACCTGTACTTATTATTTATTTAAATTATGACCAGCATAATTCAGGTTTAATAGTAATATTAACAAAAGAAGGTTTTAAGGCAAATTCAGAATTCATTGGCAAGGAAAATATTAAAGAAATTACGATTATAGGTACTCATCAACATTTTCATAAGGGTCGAAGTTTTATTGGCTATGAAGAAGGATTTTTTTTCATGGAGATTATGCTTGTTGATAATAGAAAATATTTCTTAACCTCCCTATTGGGGCCAGAAATAGATAAGGACTTCATACATGAGTTTTCTGAAATTAATATTAAGAAGCAGATTAAAGCTTTTCCCAGAATATAAAAGTCTTTTCTGCTGATTGTCTAAAAAATATTATGACTTATAAATTTTTGATTTACCTAATTTTTAATTTTATTAAAATTAGTTTTTGAATAAATCTCATTTAAAGATTAAAAGAAAGATTGACTATTAATAGATCAAAAAGGCCTTTTCAAATTGCACAAAAACAAACGGCTTGTCTCGCGTGTGTTTCAATAAGTTATATTATAAGTTTGAATATAGAAACAGGTGTTGGGCTCAAATTTCTCAAATACACCCTCATGTAAATTTTCGTGTCCTATCAAAATGCACGAATTAAGTATTGCTCGTCTACTGCGAGTTGAGCAAAAGTCGTTGAAGAGAAATATTCAAGCATGATTCAATGATATACTCGAAGTATACGAAGACTGTTGGCGGTATTTTTGAAAACGGATTGTGCGGTTGGAATATCAAAAATAGTGACAACATCGAAGCCTGAGTGATCAGTAGGCGGGCCAAACTCTAAAAGTTGTTGTATTTTAACCAAGTATGCAATACCTAGTTAATAGACAAAGAAACTTTTATGAAACGAATCATTATAGAAGTAATAAGTATGACAAACTGCGAAGCAATATAAATAGATTGTGTAAGTACACAATTATTTATATCTTGGATTGGCGTATCTTATTCCCCTATAATGGTGAGTGGAATGCCTTATTTCCAATTACCATTTATCAATAAGACGACTCTAATTCAAATTGAATACTTTCGAATTATCAAAATTCTCAATACTTTCATTATAATTGTTTTCAGTAAATAAACTTATATCATAATTCAGTAAAGTGAAAAAATACTTAGCAAATTCATCTTTAGGACCTTTTCCTTCAGGAAAATTTACCATACGGTTTAAGGAAGCTGAAAAGAGATCTGCCATTTGAATATATTCATTACCAGTAGAATCTTCTGCGACAAAATTTAATAGGTACAACCCTTTAATTTTCTGACTCCGAAGCCTTTCTTTAACATTCGCTAATTTTAATTTATCTCTTCCATCCTCCTCTCTATCAATAGTTAACGTTAAATTACGTGGTAATTTTGCCCTATTCGAACTATCCTCTTGTAGGACTCCTTTATACAGTAAGTGAGAAGTTAAGTCTTCAATAGCTTTATCATTGTCTGAAATACCTTTTCTCTTCAAAACAATTCCTTTAAAACTAACTTCAGGGTTTAAACCAATAAACTTTTTAACAAAAAATTTAAAATTATCAAGGTTACTTTTATTTAAATCTTTGAAATGAAATTCATAATTTAAACCAATAGATTTGCGCCAATCTAGAAGTTCTTTTTGTTTATGTAGAATTGTCGGTCCAAAAGAAAACAACCAAATTGAACCGATTACTAAGTAGTCATTAGTCTTACCTGATTCATCCATATAAACATAAAAGCTATCTTGATGGGGTTTATCTTGAAGGTTATCTTCTTTAAACTCTTCTCTAAGCTTTCGTCTAAATTTTTTGACTTCAGGGTCTGCTTGAAACAATTTGTATTCATTTTGAATCTTAGCCCTAGCTCTTGATAAAGAGGTTTGTTTGGTCAGTTTAAATAATTTCTCTTTTGTAAGTTCGCCATCACCTAAAACTTCTTTCTCAAAATAGTTCCAATAATTCCACGATAACTCAGCGTCAGAGTTTCTTGCTTGTGGAAAATAACTTAAAATGAACGCAACTCTATCTTTAAGCCTTCCGAAATTACTTGACTTAATATTATCAGTTAACTGAATTATTTGTTCATGCTTTTTAAGTAACTTTTCTTCATTTGCATCAATTTTGTTGTCATTTTGGTTTGAAATTATAATACTCATAATAAGGTGTAATTGGTTTTTTATATAATATTACTAAAATTTTTAATTTTTATAAACTTTATCATTTTATTCTTTGTATTTAGGATGAATGTTAATTTTATAATTTTTATACATAAATTAGGACATGATTAACCTTAAATGTAATTTATTATGAAATTATCTCAATTATTAGAAATTGCCACTAATGATTTACATGAAACTTGAAAACCATTGGTATTATATTATTAAGGATAGACCAAGTAATGATGTCTTTGAAAATGTTAATGTTTGGGTAGAAAATATTGGATAATATTTATCACACTAGAGTATTCGACAAAATGAACCATATTAGAGAATTATGTAAAGTGGCTATATCATAGAATACAGCCACTTTTTTATTTTAAGAGTTAGGAACTAAGGATGCTTTTACAAATTCATTATTTCTTGATTCCTTTAATGCTTCTGTAAAATTATCCAAACCATCAACAAGAAAGGAATTAAGGTTCAAATAAGGCTCCAAATCATCCATTGTAAACTCATAAAATCTCCTTAGTAAAGTATTGGTGAAAAATTTACCAATCAATTCCTGACATCTATAATCAAGATTATAACTGATATAATATTCCCCCTTTTGATTACAAGCTAAAGCAATATCACAAAAAATGGTTATTGTTTGATGTAAAAGATTAAATTTCCTCCCACGTTTCTCCCAATCAATATCAACCTTTGTGCGAAGCTTTTCCTCCTTCATCCAACTCTGAGTTCTATAGAGAGTTTCCTGAATATTAATAAAAGCATTTTGTACTCGATTATTTCTTTCACGAATTTCCTCAGAACAAAATTCTGTTAGCCAAGAATTGTTAAAATTAGAAATAAACCACTCTATAAACTCAGGAACAGTTGCATTTGCGTGTTTCAATGAATATACAGATTTTGCTTTTAGAATTGTTTCATCAAAAGCTTCAGTGTAATGAAGTTCCTCACGTAAAACGATATATTTATGAATTAAATCTTCCTCCACTTTAGAATTAGAGGAAGAAATAAATAATGTAATTAAATTCTTAAAACTTGTTTGAATATTAATATTTAACATAACAACTTAAAGGTTTATTATTTTTTGGCAAGAAAATTTAAGAATAGGCATTTGTCCTAAAATTTTATAAAAACGTGCCTTTCCAATTAATATTATAACTCTAATTGGAAGGAAATAATATAATTATTAATAGGACCTTTATCATATTCAATACATAAAGACCTATATTTTTTCAAACTCAAATCACCATCTTTAGGAATGTAGCCCCCTTGTTTATTAAACGAAGAATTATTTGAAACTAGAACAAAATTCCCAATTTTTAATTCATTATCAACAAAATTTTTAATGATATTAAACTCATTTACATCCATACAAGAATACATCAAAATTACTGCCCGTCCACTAATACCAATAGGAAACATAGGAAATAGACTTAATGTCGTTTTAACTTCTGTAAATGATTGTTCTAATACAAAAAGATATCCAGAAACAGGTTCGGATAATTTTCGATAATTTTTTGCTAGTGGTATAAAAATGTCATTGAAGGCTTGTCCATCTTTAGCATCTAATAGTCTCAAAAGCATGTTTATACTTTTAGAGTTTTGAGGAAATATTAATTTATTCATAATAGTTAATCAATAATCGAATTTAAAATTGCAACAAGTATAATAGCTGCAATAAAGAAAAAAAGCCATCCGCAGCCTTTTTCCCCATCTTTTGTTTTTTGTAGTTGTTCTTCTCTAGAACCTTCATCTCCTGTCCATGCATTATAAATTACCACTCCTAATGCAATAACAGCTCCCGTTATTAGAAATTTAAGCATATGTAGAAAATTTGAATTGTAAATCATTCCCCATCTCTGATAAATCTGTTTTTAGGTTTGTGACAAACTCTTTAACATTAGTTGAGAAATAAAATATTTGTAATTTGATGTCAGAATATTTTCTTTGGTTATCACCCAAATATTGGTTGCAAAATCTTGAAAACAATATATCAATGTTTTTTAGATTAATGTAAAGTTGTCCATTTGGATCATTTGTAAATGAACCCTTAAACATCTGGTTAACGGTTTTAATTCTCATAAAAAATCCTTAGCTAACCTTTCCATTTCTGAGATTTCAGAATGTTGAATAAAATTATTCATAAAATAGGATTTAATAAAAATTCATAAGTTAATACTCAAAATCCTGATAAAAAGAATCAAAATTGAAGTTTCCTAGGTTTTGATCAATATAGTTTCTTGCAGCTCTATGTCCCTTTTCGAGATCAGGAGTGATTTTTACAAAAATTCCCAAAAACCTATCGCTAATTTCGAATGAATGAGATCTATTAATATTATACATGTTTACAGCGAAATTTAAATCTCGTAGCTCAGCTTGTTTAGGCGAATCAGCAGTGACTCTAATAGAATAAGGAGAACTGATATTGATTTTTAATATTCCATCGTTTGAGTAGATAGAATATCGCCATCCCCTATAAGATTTTTCATCCCCAGTTTTTATTGTGTACCACATATATTAATTTGATATAAAATAAAAATATATAGAATAATACATATTGGATTACGGTAAACCGTAATCCAATTAAATAAGTCTAAAAATATTTATACATACCACACAATCAATAAGTTATCAACAAAAACAAATGGCTATAATCTCGAGCAGTAAAGTGAAGTGCATGAGAGAACCTTTACAAACATAAATTACACCCACGCTCCTCTCTTATATTTGACATATAATAAAGTGAGAGGTTAACTCTAACCGTCCATGTTTGTGTTTGGAAAATTTCTCAGGTTATTTTGTTGATAATAACTGTAAGCTAGCGCTTAATTCCTTAAATATTTTTCTGCCACAACAGTAGAAAACAATGAATATCAATAATAATATTTATTCATCCTTCTAACTATATTATTCACCCTCAGATACAATAATATGATCATACACCTCTATATCCAAATATTTTCCACATTCAATGTTTTTTTTAAACTGCAATTTCATGAACAACAGGTACAAAATAATTACATCCTACTTACCCGTAAAATCTTCCCTAAAAATGAAACTTTTCCCTTTCTCTACTTCCCAACCTTCCCCATCTCCAAAATCAAACTCCCTCCTTTTACAAGATCATCATGGCTTAACTGTTTTGAACCATAGCTCTTCCCATTCAAGGTTGCAGATTGTATATATAGATTTTCTTTCGAATTGTTATTCGCAATAATTTGAAACTTCTTCCCATTATCCAGGTTAAAGGTTACTTTACTAAACACAGGACTTGTAATCTCATAGGTAGGATCTCCAGGTGCTATTGGATGAATCCCTGAGGCTGCCAATACATACCATGCTGACATCTGTCCCACATCTTCATTCCCCGTCAATCCTTCTACACTATTCTTATAGGCATGTTCACAAATATAACGGGTCCATTTTTGTGTCAATGATGGCGCCCCTAGCCGATTGAATAAAAAGGGAACATGATGAACGGGCTCATTGGCATGATTATAATAATTGTTCCATAGAAAATCCTGAGGGGTATTTTCAAAGAATGATTGTAAATCCGCAAGGACCTTTTCCCTTCCGCCCATCAATTCAACCATCCCTTCTACATCATGTGGCACAAACCATCCCTGCTGATATGGATTCGACTCTATACTGCCGTACCATTCCTTTAATCGACCTTCCTTCGGCCAATCCTGCCATTTCCCATCCGCATGTTTAGGCCTGAACCAACCCTTCTTACTATCAAAAATATTCTTGTAATATTTACTCCTTGCTAAATACTTCTCATGTATATCTTTCTTCCCCAATTCCTTTGCCATTTGCGCAATACACCAATCGGCATAGGCAAATTCTAAGGTTTCGGAAATACCATAACCATTTTCAACCGGAACATAACCTAACTCTCCATTTCCAAATTTATCCGAAGTCTTGATCATTAAGTCCAATGCCTCTTCTTTATTATAGCCTCGAATCCCTTTTGCATAGGCATCCGCAATTACTGATAATGCCGGATTACCTACCATGCAACCAGAATACGCATTGAAAAACTCCCAGCGCTCTAAATAGTTATTATTACTTTGCGTCGCCAAACTCATCAAAGAATTGATCTCATCATTGACTAATTTGGGATTGATGATAGTTTGTAATGGAAATTGACTTCTAAACACATCCCAACCGCTGAAAATAGTGCGCTTCGTAAATCCTTCTGCCAAATGAACCTGACCATTTGGCCTCGGATAGCGACCATCAACATCTGTTATATTGCGAGGATCTATCATGGTATGATAGAGTGCTGTATAGAATATGGTTTTCTCATCTTCTGTTCCGCCCTCCACTTCGATCTTTCCTAAGGCTTTGTCCCAAGCTTCACGAGCCGATTGTTGCATCGTCCTGAAGTTCTTGCCATGGACGTCTGCATAAAAATTATTTTCAGCGCCTTTTTGATCTGTAAAGGATATCCCTACCTTCAAGGTTACTTGCTCCTGATCCTTTGTCGGAAACTCCAGAAAAAAACCTACATGCTCCGCTTCTATTCCCGAAGCTCCTTTGATGACATGCGCTTTTTCTATTAATTTTTGATACTCTACACTAGCCACATCTGCGTTCTTCCGCTTTTGATCATCCGGAACTTCCAAAGCCCAAAAGCCATAATCCAACAAGGGCTTACTGAATTCGGCATAGAAATAAACTGTATAGTCAGCCTGACCAGCGCCATCGCCCCAACCTCCTCCTGATGGATCACATTTTATCCATCCTCGAATAGTTCTTTCATCAACAACATCAACCGCCTGCCGAGTGGATGTTCCTCCAACCCGTCTGGCTAAATCAATCTGAATTCGGGAGCTGTCATTCTCTGGAAAGGTAAAACGCAGCATTCCTCCATATGGGGATGCTGTTGCTTCGGCTTTAATCTGATAGCGATCTAAAAACACAGAATAATACCCAGCTTCGGCTTTCTCAGTGGACTTATCATAGGTTGATCGATACCCATCTAATTCTGTATTTCCTTCTTTCCCTGCTATCAGTCGCAATGGGCCCGTTGTTGGCATCACAAGGAAGTTTCCTAAATCTCCATACCAGCCAACACCACTCATCTGGGTAAACGCAAAACCTTCCAAGGTCTTATGCTCATAACTGTAGCCTGATCCATTATCACCGCCGGTAATCGTATTTGGACTTACCTGAGTCATCCCAAATGGGGTTGTCGCTCCTGGAAAGGTCTTGCCTAAACCGTGAACCGAACTCGCTGTATTGGTACTTGCGCCGATAAAGGGATTCACATATCGGGAAGGACCAAGCTCCGTTTGGGCTTGACCAAAACTATAAGTTAAAATGCTGATTACGCTTAGTATTATGGATTTTATTTGCATGTTTTTAAAGCTAGAATATCCTAAATATAGGAATTCTTTCATCATTCCTGATTTGATAGCTTTTTGAACTTCTGGGAAAATAACGCGGATAAGATGGAATTTCTAATTATTGCTTTTGCGAACTCATAAACTTTCCAATCTGGCCTGCTGTTCTGATCAAATTGGCTTTACTGTGCTTCATGGATTCTTCCAAACTTTCAGGTTGATTTGCAATTGGTAGAAGTAAACTAAAATATTCCTGCAATTTCGGGGGGATTTCTAGGGGTATTCTTCCCGCCAAACCAATACAAGGAATATGGAGTTTTTTCGCTTTTTCAGCGACAGTAATTGGGGCTTTGCCATCCAAGGACTGCTGATCAATACTTCCTTCAGCCGTGATCAAAAGATCTGCTTTTGAAAGTTCCTGATCAAACTTCGTCAACTCGCAAAAATAACTCGCGCCATGTCGAAGATCTGCCTTTAAATATACTGCAAATGCTGCTCCTAATCCGCCGGCTGCACCTCCGCCCTGGATGTTGTTCATCGACTTCCCCAAAACCTTTTTGCTAAGTTTATCAAACTTACTCAGGAAGCTTTCTAGTTGTTCGACATCTGCTGGCTTCGCTCCTTTTTGCGGACCGAATACTTTTGCCGCACCTTTCTTACCCAATAATTTATTATCCACATCACATAGGACAGTGAACTTACAGCCCTTTACAAGATCATCAAAATTGGAACACTCTATTTTTTCAACCTCATCAAAATTGCCAGGCATGGCTTGAATTATTTGGTCAGACTTATCCTTAAACTCCAACCCTAATGCTTGAAGCATACCAATGCCCCCGTCAACCGTCGCAGAACCGCCCAAACAAATGATAAAGTTTTTAATCCCAGATTCTATCTGTGAGCGAATAACCTGTCCTAACCCTTTTGTACTGGAATCCAATGGATTTTTAACCTTGTTGTTTATGGATTTATACCCAGAGGTTTCGGCAACTTCGATGACGGCAGTTTTGCCACGATGGATTAATGCATAATTAGCTTGGGTTTTTCCTAAGTAAGCTCCTTCCACCTGCATAGATTTCATCTCACCTTTTAAATGCTTGCAGATTAAATGTGAAGTATAATCGCCGCCGTCCCCAATTGGAAACTTTATAAATTTGCTTTTCAAGCCTGATTGTTTCAATCCTATCTCAATCGCTTCAGCAACCTCATCCGCCATCAGGCTATTCTTAAAACTATTGGGGGAAATCAATATAACCATCTTAAGAATAAACTTCAGGGTTTAAACAGGTTTTTAGCTTCTCGCCTTGAACAAAAGCCACAATATTCTCAGCAGCAATTCTCGCCATTCCTCCCCTAGCCTCAAGTGTGGCTGATCCTATATGCGGAAGTACGCAAACACGTTCTTGCTTCAATAATGGATTATCTGGAAGCATCGGCTCCGGATCGGTCACATCTAGCCCTGCTCCCCAAATCTCCCCTGCTTTCAATGCCTCATCCAGATCCAATTCATTTACAAATCCTCCCCTGGCTGTATTAACAAGGATAGCATTTTCCTTCATTTGACTAAAGACATCCTTATTAAATAAACCATGATATTCTGGGGAATAATTTGCATGTATCGATAATACATCTGATTGTGCCAATAACTCCTCAAAACTTACATATTTAGCGCCTAATTTCTCCTCCATCTCTGGATGCCGGTTTCGATTATGATAGATAATAGGCATGTCATAGGCTCCTTGACATTTAATCGCCATTTCATAACCTATCCTCCCCAAACCAAAAATCCCTAAGGTTTTTCCATAGAGCTCTTGACCTAGATTCGCAACAGGATTAAAATATTTAAATCGAACTCCAATCCGAACTTGATTGGTTTGAAAGGAAGCCAAGCGCGAGACCATCAGCATCAGCATAAAAGATATATCAGAGGTCGCCTTACTCAAGACATCGGGGGTATTGGAAACTGGAATTCCTCTGCGTGTAGCTTCAGGTAGATCGACTTGATCATAACCTACGGAAAACAAGGAAACAGCCTTTACCGAAGGACATAAATCAAAGAATTTAGCATCGATTTTATAGGCTCCGATATTTAATATGGCATCACATTGTTGACAATAGGAAATCCATTCATCATATGAAATTTCAGGATTCTCCGGCATTAGTAGGTCAATATCGGGACGAGCCAACAATTGCATCCCCACTTCTGGAATTAATTTATTGATAAAGATTTTCATGTTTAGGTGGTTTAATATGCTAAGGCATAATATACTAATAATCTATGAATTATACTTAATTTCACAGAAATTCAACCCCAAAAATACCCTTCAGATTGCTGCCTTATCGAAAGGATCGAACGGCTGGTTGCCCATTTACTCTACCTGTTGGACTTACTATATTATAATTATATCGAGCTGAAAACATGACCTTATCAAATCTATAAATGGCATCATAATATGCGGCAATAAAATATTTATTGTCTTTGGAAACTGCATAACTGCCATTATCAGGGGTAATACTATTCGGAAAATATAAATCGGTTTTCGTTAATGAATAGTTTAGTAACGAAAGATAGTCCCCGCGGGTACCTGTCAATGCAAATATTGAATTTTCTTCCCCTTCCTCGCTGGAAAATGCCCATGGAACAACGCCATTATAACTGCGATTGATCACTTTCATGCTTGGAAATTCCAACAATGCATCTTCCCAATACCCATTAATGAGGAGTTTATTACCTTTCGGATTGGAAAAGAAAAATGGGTTGAATGGAAATGGAACCGGAGATTCAAAAAATTTACTATAGGTTTTTGTTTTCCCATTTAATATAATTGGGGATGTACCATCTAAATATCCAACAATATCGTTGCCTCCATTAACGAGAACCGGAACTTTTATAGATTTATAAAATTCATTCTCTACACTTGGATGTTTATAAATGCTGTCGTTCTTGGAGGCATCAATGGCTTTCCAAACCTCTCCCGAAGCTTGAATATTCCCAACATTGACCATTCCAAATCCCGAATTCGTAAACAAAATTTCCTCTGGATAGATAAATGGATACATTTCATTATCCCCTTTTAGAACTTTCAAGGTGATAGTTTTTATCTTCTTCCCATTTTTCGGATCATAAACATAGATTTCTGGTTTCTGATCCGTCGTCACATACATCAATTGATTATAAGGATTAATTACGAAATCAATCGGAGCTTCAGGCAAAGTAATCTCTTGTACAACTTTAAAAGATTCCAGGTCCATTTTGACCAATTTACTTGCAAACTCTAATTGTGGACCCCTGGCTAATACCCATAGACTTTTGTTATCCCTGTCCATAATTATTTTATGAACGCCTGCTTCAGTACCGATACTTGCCTTCTTGGAAAAATAATCTATCTGGACAGTTTCACTAAGCGTATTCCCATCATAATCAGTAACAGAATAATAAATTGGAAAGGACCTCCCTAAGGTAGCACAACCATATTTGAATTTGACCGTTTTTCCACCATCCGAAAGGTTAGAACCCATATCAGTAGGAAGACACAATTCATATTTATTCGAAATGGTATTGATCTTTATGGGCTTATTAAAAGTAAAAAAAATGGAGTCCGATAAAGGAGTATTTCCGCCTGTATGTGCCACTAATCTTAAATTCACTTGCTGAGTAACCTTTATGAGAATGGTACTGTCAGAAATTCTAAATTTAAGGTTCCCCTCCCTTTCCTCATCCGAGAGATTTTCAGCAGCAAAAGCAAGGAGAGAAGTATTCCCGGTTGCACTCTTCTTGTTCACAGTAAGCCATTCAACATCTGATTCTACGGTCCAGGCAGCATTCGATTTAACAGCAATAACAGATTCGCTATTTTTTCCTTTAAGCTTTAGGGTTAAAAATTCCAACTCTAAGTAGGGATCCCCATCTTCTAAAACCACATTCAATTGGTTTTCTTGATCTTTCTTCACCATTAATGTCTGGACCTGATCCAAGAAATGTTGCTTCCGTACAATTACCTTTACCTCCCCAACCTTTGTTTTCTCAAAAACCGCCTGCCCTGAATAGCTGGTCATTTTCTTTTGATGAAGATCCACGAGTTCCACCTCAGCTTCTTCAATTGGATTATTCTGCTTATCCAAAACCATAACTTCAAGTTCTGCAGTTATAATCTTTTCAATATCATCTTTCTTGCAGGAATTTGTTACGAGCAGTAAAATGCCAAGAATATACAACAGCAGGGAATGACGATACATAATCCGAATAAATAGTTAATAATCTCAATAATTGATTTTGAATGAATTTTTCTCCTGTGATAGAAGAACAAAAACAACAATCAAAAATATCAGTTTTTTTGAATTTATCTTGAAAAATATTTAACCAAATATTTAATAAAATCTTCTGCAAAAAACAGAATAGTCAACCTTTCCCAATAAATCTTTGCTATCGTACACAATAAGGTCCTATGCGATAATATATCCAAATCATTAAGTTTCTATTAAGTTTTAAAACCAAGGGAAATCGAAGGAATTCTATTAGTAAATTTATACTAACAATCAGATAGATAGATAAATATCATGACACATAAGATTCAAGAATTAAGCGAAGCTGTATTAATGAAGAAACTTATCCGGTTAAAGACCTTGACCTCCATTCATGTTTTTGCACTAGGTCTTTATTGGCTTTCTTCTTTAGCATTAGGGATGATCATTGAGCACATGTTCCTCTGGTTATTCTCCATCATTTCCTTTCCAATTCTAATATTGAATATTAAATCCATGAATGAAATCAAGGAAGAATTAGAAAACAGAAAAAACATCATTAATAATCCATCAACAGAAGCGTTTGGTTAAAATATTCAAGCCGCAATCATTAATAATTCAAATTGTATTTTTCATCTTACTTAGGTCAGGATCAATCCTGACCTAAGTCGTTATTATAGCAACCTGATTTTGAAGACCTTCCACCTCAAAATGAAAATTAACCTCCTTTATTACCATTCTAACGCACATTCCTAGTGTTTATAATAAGTTTGTTACAATTGATATTCCTAAATCGCACTTTATTGAATCTCAATCAAGATTCACATGTTAAGAAAAGTTAAGACTTTATTTTTGCCTTGCATTTCTTATAGATTTGTTTCCATGATCAAACGTATGTATTTAAAATTATCAGCCGTAATACTGGCATTAAGCGTATCCGCTAATGCATTTGCACAAGAATCAGATTCTGTAGAATATAAAGAAAACAAGGAAAAGGCAATTAAATTTGCTGTCAACAAAAACATAAATGCAGCATTGCCCCTATTGACTTCATGTTATCAAAAAAACATGGAGGACAAGGAGGTTCAAACCATGATCTCGGCATCATTGATTAGCATTGCTTCAGACAAGGCTAACCTTCAAGGATCTTTGGATATCATCAATTCATGGACTGCCAAGTTTCCATTCTTAAAGGATGACAAGCAGGTTCGTAAGGTATATACCATCAATGCGAATCAATTGGCATTCCTGAGTTTCCAGGAAAAAAACATAGAAAAATCATTGGCTTACCATGACATTGTAATCGAAGAGCTTTCGAAAAACCAAGACTTGGGGCTAAAAGACAATAAAGACCTTATTTCAATGGCAGTAAATTTAGCAGCTGACCAATTTGAAAAGAAAGAGTTCCGTAACGCCAGAAAAATAGCAAGCGAAAGCTTAGCCTACTTCAACGATCCAGAACTCAAAAAGATGTTGAAATACATGGATGATAAAAACTTGGGACTTAATTAAGTCCCATTTTTTATTTAGGTGGGTGTGCTTTTTTGTAGGGTTTCATTGCAACCAGATAATCCTGGCACCGTTTGGAGGGCGTATGCGATACGCCCGTACAATGCGTTTCATATATCCGATATGCATTCCGCTTTGAATTTACAAACCCCGTAGGGGTGACATATTTGTAGCAAAGAAGCATTTATCAACGAACAGCCCCTGCGGGGCGACATGTTTGTAGCAAAGAAGCATTTATCACCATACAGCCCCGTAGGGGCGGCATGTTTGTAGGAGGATTCATTTCAACCATATATTCGTGGCACCGTTTGGGGGGCGTATGCAATTCGCCCCTACAATCCGTTTCAAAAATCCGACAGCGTTGTTAGGAACCCCAGCGGGGTTCAATATTAGTAACCCGATAACATATACGAATTGCCCCGCCCCATTGCAATCGCTAAAGCGATTGCAATGGGGCGGGGCTTATTTCATTTAACGTCTCCTATTACTAATATTAAACTCCTCCGGAGTTTTTGTTCCCGCTGTCATGTTTTCAGCCCCGTAGGTGCAGCATATTGGTAGGGACGTATCGCATACGCCCTTTTACGATTATCCATCCACGCATTATCCAGCCCCAGCGGGGCGACATGTTTGTCCAACACAACGCCTAAAAATAGATTCCGCATCTTCGATGCGGAATGACAATACCGTTGTGTTTAATAAAACAGATTCTTCGGCTGCGCTCAGAATCCCTCTCTACCACACCGTATTGACACCGTTTGGGGGGGCGTATGCGATTCGCCCCTACAATGCGTTTCATATATCCGATATGGATTCCGCTTTGAATTTACAAACCCCGTAGGGGTGACATATTTGTAGCAAAGAAGCATTTATCACCATACAGCCCCGTAGGGGCGGCATATTTGTAGGAGGATTCATTTCAACCATATATTCGTGGCACCGTTTGGGGGGCGTATGCGATTCGCCCCTACAATGCGTTTCAATAATTCGTCAGCGTTTTTAGGAACCCCAGCGGGGTTCAATATTAGTAACCCGATAGCATATACGAATAGCCCCGCCCCAATTCAATCGCTTTAGCGATTGAATTGGGGCGGGGCTTATTTCATTTTACGTCTCCTTTACTAATATTAAACTCCTCTGGAGTTTTTGTTCCCGCTGTCATGTTTTCAGCCCCGTAGGTGCAGCATATTGGTACGGGCGTATCGCATACGCCCTTTTACGATTATCCAACCACGCATTATCCAGCCCCTGCGGGGCGACATGTTTGTCCAACACAACGCCTAAAAATAGATTCCGCATCTTCGATGCGGAATGACAATACCGTTGTGTTTAATAAAACAGATTCTTCGGCTGCGCTCAGAATCCCTCTCTACCACACCGTATTGACACCGTTTGGGGGGGCGTATGCGATTCGCCCCTACAATGCGTTTCATATATCCGACAGCGTTTTTAGGAACCCCAGAGGGGTTCAATATTAGTAACCCGATAGCATATACGAATTGCCCCTCCCGACAGCAATCGCTAAAGCGATTGCTGTCGGGAGGGGCTTATTTCATCTAACGCCTCCTATTACTAACATTAAACTCCTCCGGAGTTTTTGTTCCCGCTGTCATGTTTTCAGCCCCGTAGGTGCAGCATATTGGTACGGGCGTATCGCATACGCCCTTTTACGATTATCCAACCACGCATTATCCGGCCCCAGCGGGGCGACATATTGGTACGGGCGTATCGCATACGCCCTTTTACGATTATCCAACCACGCATTATCAAACCCCGTAGTGGTGACATATTTGTAGAAAGAGCCATTTTCCACCCTACAGCCCCAGCGGGGCGGCATATTGGTAGGGGCGTATGCGATTCGCCCTTTTACGATTATCCATCCACGCATTATCCAGCCCCAGCGGGGCGACATGTTTGTACAATACAACGCATAAAAATAGATTCCGCATCTTCGATGCGGAATGACAATGACATAATTAAATTAGGACGTGGTAAAAAAATGGTTCTTCGGCAAAGCCGAAGAACCATTTTTTTACCACGTCCCTCATACATTTATTCTGTCTTTCTGAGCGTAGCGAAGAATCTATTTCTATTCAGCCATAGGTCTAAATACTCTATACTAAATACTAAATACTATATAAGATCCACACTTCTTTTCACGAATGCCGTCAATTCAGCGCCTGTTAATAATCCTCTGGACAACAATGCCAAATCAAACGCTTGTTTTGCTAATTTTTCAGCTTCATCCTCATTCGATTCTACGATGCGTTTTACAAGGGGGTGGTTACCATTGACTGTAACTTTATAATTATCAGGCAATGTACCATAGAAGCCCATACCGCCACCGGTTTTCGCCATATCTTTCATCCTACGCATAAACTCATCCATCGTAACGGAAACTGGTAGATCATTCGCATTTAATGCATCAACTTCCACTTTCATATCAGGGCGAGAGATCGCTTTCTCAAATATCCCAGTCGCTTTTTTGCTTTCATCCTCAGATAATGTTTGTTCTATCTGTTCATCCTTTGGAATCAACTTATCGATAACATCGGAATCCACACGCTTCATCTGGATTTTCTCGCCTCCATGCTGCTCTACATATCCCGCAAAGTGGGTGTCCAAAGGTCCTTGGAAGTTAAGCACATCGTACCCTTTCGCTAAAGCGGCAGAAATATAACCATCTTGTTGTGCCTTATCCTGGGTATATAGGTAAACGATATTACCATCTTTGTCAACTTGAATATCCTTCACCTTCTCATAATATTCTTTGAAAGTGTAATAATCGTTGTTTACATTTTGTAGCAAGCAGAAATCCTTTGCTTTTTCAGCAAATTTCTCATCACTCAACATTCCGTATTTGATGAAAAGATTGATGTCTGCCCATTTTTCTTCAAATCCTTTACGGTCAGATTTAAAGATCTCATTTAACTTGTCAGCAACCTTCTTGGTGATGTAATTATTGATTTTCTTAACATTACTATCAGCCTGTAGGAAAGAGCGGGAAACGTTCAATGGAATATCTGGTGAATCAATAACACCTTGTAATAGCATCAAAAATTCAGGAACAATATCTTTCACCTCATCGGTAATAAATACTTGTCTGGAGTATAATTGAATTTTATTACGTTGGATTTCCAGTTCATTCTTAATTTTTGGAAAATAAAGAATACCCGTCAGGTTAAATGGATAATCAACATTTAGGTGAATCCAGAATAATGGTTCATCCATGGAATGCGGATATAGCTCATGATAGAACTTCAGGTAGTCTTCATCCGTTAATTCCGAAGGTGATTTCGTCCATGCTGGTTGAGTATTATTGATGATATTAGGAACTTCAACAGACTTATACTGTGGTTTACCTTCAGCATCTTCCCCATCTGGTTCAGATTCTGTTTTTGTTCCAAACTGAATTGGAACTGGTAAAAACTTACAATATTTATTCAGGATTTGTTGAATTCTATTTTTTTGAAGGAATTCCAATGATTCTTCATTGATATGAAGGATTACATCGGTACCTCTAGTTGTTCTGGTACCAGCAGAGATTTCATAGGATGTAGAACCATCACACACCCAATGTGCAGGTTCAGCACCTTCTTGGAAAGATAGGGAATCAATTTCCACCTGGTCTGCAACCATAAAGGCAGAATAGAATCCTAGACCAAATCGACCAATGATTTCATTGGCATCATTTGCTTCCTTGAATTTCTCCATAAATTCAGTAGCGCCTGAAAATGCGATTTGATTAATGTATTTCTTTATTTCTTCAGCAGTCATACCAATACCGTTATCTGATATGGTAATCGTTTTTGCCGCCTCATCCAGTTTAACCTGAATGGTCAAATCCCCAACTTCACCGTTATATTGCCCTAAGGACGCCAATCGCTTGATCTTTTGGGATGCATCTACCGCATTCGATACTAACTCACGTAAAAATATTTCATTATCGGAGTATAAAAACTTCTTAATAACCGGAAAAATATTCTCGGTATGAATTGAAATAGTACCTTTCTCTTCTTGCATATGTTTGATTTTTTATTTTTAAGATTTATGTATTCAATGCTAATCAACTTATATTCCAATGTTATTTTTAAGTCATTTTGACAGCTAATTCTGAAATTTTTACACAATTCCCTACTTTTGCCATAAAAAACAGGATATTTCTTCAGATGATTTTTAAAAAACCAGATTTTCTTAAGTCCCCATTGGAACATTATCGTAGCCAACTTGAAAACATTCTTCAAGAAAAATCGCAGGTCTTTCGGGAAAAAAGTGTCAAAAAAGGTCTCCCTTTTATCTATACTTTGGTTTTTCCTAAATCTGAGGAGCATCCTTTAATAAGTTTATCCTATGGCGTATCCTTTGCCAACCATCCTGACCAACATAATCGGATTGAAATCTACCTGCAGATAAACTCTCAGGATATGGCTTGGGCGCATGTTATTGGATATTTAGCAAATCATTTACGGGGAGATTGCCCATTTAATCAGGGTGAGATCATCCGTCTAGGACAAAAAATAAGTGCTGAATCTGAATTAAACGCTTTTGTCGTGATACCTGCAGATACCAATCTCTTGCAGGATCGGATTCCCGATGCCAGAAAAAACTCCTCGGTTCAATTGGTAGAACTGCTTCCAATTTACGAACAAGAGGTTTTTACTATTCAAAAAATTGGACTGGAAGAATTCATCAAACGATTGGCAAAGGAAAAATTAAATCCAAAAAGAAAGGCTATTTAAACCTTTTCTTTCTGTAATATTTCTTTAAAATTTCTTTCAATTTTGGCTTATTCTAAGGCCAATACGTTAATAATAAAAATATTTTTTGCCACATTGTAGCATAAGCTGAATCATTCCCGTTTTTTTATTGAACGTTCACAAATTATTACTCAAAAAAGAATTTACTGAACAAATGAAAAAACATAGCTTATTAATAGTCATCTTATTAAGTTTCCTTACTTTAACTAGTTGTTTGAAAGAAAACGATGATTATCCTGATTTGAATTACCCGGCAGTTTCCTTATTTAATTTTTTCCCGGGAGAGGCAGGAATAATATATGCCGTTAATGGTAACATTCTAAATCCAGCTAACCCTAATTACAAAGGAATTTCAATGTTCTTTGCTATTCCTGGAAATAAAAAGATTCAGGTTGTCGATAGGATGACTAATCAACCTATTATTGATACGACTTTAACATTTACTGACTCTGTTTTCTATAGCTGTATGGTTTATGGAACTAAGGAGAAACCTAAATTTATTCGTGTACCCGATGTGGAAATTAAAAATCCAGAGAACAAAACTGGTGTTAGATTCTTTCATTTGGCCAACCAAGTTGGGAAAGTAAACTTTAAAGTAGGTACGCAAGAAATCACAGGTACTAGCAATCGGGTTCAAGAAAACCCTTCTACCCTAGCACAAACACAAATTTTTAGGGAAGCAACAACAGGTAAAACCACTGTGACAGCCGTAGATGAACAAGGAAATGTCCTTGCTAAAATTGACGAAATTAATCTTGAACACAATAAACACTACAACTTTATGCTTATTGGAAATAAGGGTAAAAGTACATTTCCTTTAGAATTGACTTACAGTGTTTATGACATTACAGATTAACACTTTACACATAGGCAGCTTTACAATACATCCATAAAAACAGAAAGGCCCATTTATTTGGGCTTTTCTAATTTTTAAGGTTTTGCTATATTTATGACCTATGAGCCTTGAGAAACCCAAAATCGATGAGTCCTTTCGTGTATTACATGCGAAAGCCCACGAATACATTACTGACCAACAGGAATTGTTGGAAGATGATTTTGCATTCGGCCATTTCTCCACCTACACTGTCGATTGGGAAAATAATACCATTACCTTCTCGCATGAAGACAATTCTTCCTTGAATCTTTCGTTTCAGATTGTAGGTTCTTTAAACGCTGATCAATCCATTTGGACCTGGAGATGGGATAACCCCAATATCAGCCCTAAAGAAAAAGAAGAACTGGAAATTATTAAAAATTATGGTGAATTCTACGATTTCGGCTATTTGACAAGCGCACAACTGGAAATTACAACCCCAATCGCATGGGCACTGACCGCCATATCTGGGTACCTCCGTGTTTCCAAAGGTATCTTTAGAATCCTAAAAGAAGATGAAGCTCAATTTGTTTATTTTAAGGAAGTACTAGCTTAGAGTTCCTAAATTTACTTCATTAAGCTTCCAATTAAAGGTGTTTCAATCATTGTTGAAATTCCTTAATTTCGCACACATTTTTTACGTAGAAGAGCTAATGCAACTTACAAAATTAGAGATAAGAGGTTTTAAAAGTTTCGGTGATAAAGTAACCATTAATTTTAATGAAGGGGTTACTGCCATCGTTGGTCCCAATGGATGTGGAAAATCTAATGTTGTTGACGCAATGCGTTGGGTACTAGGTGAACAAAGCACCAAAAACCTACGCTCTGATAAAATGGAGAATATCATCTTTAACGGCACAAAAAACCGGAAAGCCGCAAATCTTGCCGAAGTCTCCTTAACCTTTGACAATACCAAGAACATCCTTCCTACTGAGTTTGCTACTGTTACAATCACAAGAAAACTCTTTAGAACCGGCGAATCGGAATACCGCTTGAATGATGTTAAATGTAGATTGAAAGATATCACTGACTTATTCCTCGATACAGGAATCGGAACGGATACATATTCGATCATTGAATTAAAAATGATCGATGAAATTATCGCCAATAAAGATAATTCCAGAAGAAACCTATTTGAAGAAGCTTCAGGGATATCCAAATATAAGGTTCGTAAAAAACAGACCTTAGCAAAATTAAAGGATACCGAATCTGACCTTTCTAGAGTGGATGACCTGCTTTTTGAAATTAACAAGAACTTAAAATCACTTGAAAATCAAGCTAAAAAGGCAGAGAAATACTTTAAACTGAAGGATGAGTATAAAGAAGCCAGCATTGGTCTTGCCTATTACAAGCTGGAAGGCTTTCAAACCGATTTAGAAAGAATTACTGACCAGGAGGCTGATCAACAAGAAAAGCTAAAGAATGTCCTTTCTAGCATGGAAGCAAAGGAAAAAGTCCTTCAGGAGTCCAAAACAGAAATTCTTTCGAAGGAACAGAACCTTTCTGCTCAACAAAAAGCTACCCAGGAATATATCAATAAAATCAGGTCTTATGAATCTGAGAAAAAAATAAAAAATGCGCAGTTACTGCATTTACAAGAAAAGGAAACTCGATTAAATAATGACCTTCAAAATGATAAACAACAACTTAATCATGTTGAATATCAAATCAAAAGATTAAATGAGGAGTTATTTGAGGAGCAAAATAGCCTAGATATTGTAAAACAGGGATTAGATGGCAATAAGCTAGAAGTTGAAGAACTGAGAGCACAACAAGTTTCTGCAAAAACTAAACTGGATGAGTTTTCCAGAAATAGCCAATCTTTACAAAGTCAAATTTATGCACTTGAAAAAGAACTTGCCGTCCTAGCCATTCAAAAAGAAGCTTTGGAGCAAGAATCCTTAAGAACGAGCCATGACACGGAATCCAAGGAATTGGAATTAAATCAATTCAATAAAACGGTTGCTGAACTGGAAGAACGGGTTGCTATTCAACAGGATCAATTTGATGAGTCCATGCGAACCGAGGAGGAAATCCAAAGACAGATTAATGAATGTGATTCCAAACTTAGGGATGCTGCTGATGACCTCAGCAGAAAAGCTCGCTCGGTCGATTCTAAACAAAACGAATATAATCTTACCAAATCCCTGGTGGATAATCTGGAAGGATTCCCAGAATCTATTAAATTCTTAAGAAAACATGCCGGCTGGAAGAAAAACCCACCCCTGTTTTCAGACATCCTTTTCTGTAAGGAAGATTACCGTGTGGCCGTGGAAAACTTCCTGGAACCTATCATGAACCATTATGTGGTAGAGTCAAAAGAGGACGCAGTTCAAGCCATAAAACTATTAAGTGATGCTTCAAGAGGACGCGCTAACTTCTTTGTATTAGAGGCTATTAAGGATGAATCAATCAATAATACAACTGCTACTCCTATCCAAGGATTGATTCCGGCAATGGAGATCATCACAGTTGATGATAAATATAAAAGCCTTTGCCATAACCTTCTGAAAGATGTCTACTTATTGGACTCCGAATCCAATATTGACTTGGAATCTGACCTTCCATCCGATAACATGGTTATCCTTCAAAAAGAAGGAAAATATGCCAAGAATAAATTGGGAATAAGTGGTGGTTCTGTAGGCCTGTTTGAAGGAAAACGCATTGGTAGAGCGAAGAATTTGGAAATCCTGGAAAAGGAAATAAAGGATCTTAATGAACAAATCGACCGCATCCAGAAGTCTCAAGAGGAATTAAATGGCAAATTGATTAGTCTCAAGGGTAGTTCTCAAAAAGAATTTATCGATGAGCAAAGAATGCAATTGAACCGTTTAAACAATGAATTAACCTCTGTAAAAACGAAGCAAGAGCAATACCAGACCTTTATCAATAGCAGTCAGACCAGAAAGCAAGATATTGAGGCTAAGGTTGCGAACATCCTTGCGCAGTTGAAGACTTCTGAGCCTGAATTGCAAAAATTCAAGGAAACCGCAACTGAAAATCAATCGGTATTAAGTGAATTAGAAGATAAATATCATGACCTAACAGAGGTCTTGACCGAAAAATCATCTATTTTCAATCAAGAAAATATTAAGTTCCATCAGCAACAGAACAAGGTAAATACCATTCAAAGGGATTTAGAGTTTAGGGAAAGCCAACGAGATAACTTTGCGGAGCGAATTGAGAAGTTTACCCTGGAATTTGAACAAGTAAAATCTCAACTAAAGGAGGCTTTAAGCTTTGTAGATGACAATGACACCGATTTAGGTGCCATGTATGAGCAGAAGGATTTATTGGAAAAAGGACTACAGGAGGTTGAAGAGAATTTCTTTAAATCCAGAAAAATAATCAACGAACTGGAAGACGAAATCAATCAACTCCGTAAATCCAAGGACATTTCAGACTCCTTGATTTCTCAATTAAAAGATAAGAAAACCTCACTTCAAATTGATTTGAATGCGTTGAAGGAAAGGTTGTCGGTAGAATTCAATATTGAGCTTCAAGACTTATTGGAAGGCGAAATTCCAGAGGAAAGACCATCCATGCCTGATTTGGAAACTGCTTGCAGAAAGCTCAAGAAACAATTGGATGATTATGGTAGCATCAACCCGATGGCGAAGGAAGCCTACGATGAGATGGATGAGCGTCATGGATTTATCCAAAAAGAGAAAACAGACCTTATGGAAGCCAAGGCTTCCCTGATGAGTACCATTCATGAAATCGACCAATCGGCTAATGATAAGTTCATGCATGCCTTCACCACGGTTCGCGAAAACTTTATCAAGGTATTCCGTTCGCTTTTCAATGAAGAAGATTCATGTGACATCGTGTTGAGTGATCCGAACAATCCTTTGGAATCAGATATTGACATTATTGCTAGACCTAAGGGAAAACGTCCTTTATCCATCAACCAATTGTCAGGTGGTGAGAAAACATTGACCTCCACTGCCCTATTGTTTTCCCTTTACCTCTTGAAGCCAGCACCGTTCTGTATTTTCGACGAGGTAGATGCACCATTGGATGATACCAACATTGATAAATTCAACAATATCATCCGCGAATTCTCCAACCAATCCCAGTTTATTGTGGTTTCACACAATAAACGTACGATTGCCAGCACCGATATCATATACGGTGTGACTATGGTAGAACAAGGCGTATCACGAGTGGTAGCAGTGGATCTAAGAGATGTTGCCTAGCCTATTCTCTTTTTAACCAATCTTTGGAAAAAAGAAAATAAATAGCATTGGTAGCAAGAAGGATGAGCAACGCAAAATAGCCAATATCCTTATTGGCTTGATTGGATCCAAATAAAAAATAAAACATGGTTACTGCCGCAGTTAATGAAATAATCAGCAGCAAGAGACGATTATAGTTCATAACAAAGTAATTAATTGGTTAATAGCTTATTGAAAGATAAGGATTTAAAAGAGAATAAGGAAAAAGATTCTTCGGCAATGCCGAAGAATCTTTTTTTTTGAAATGCATTGTACGGGCGTATCGCATACAACCTACAGATATGCCGCCCCTATGGGGCTGTATGTGGGTAAATGATTCTTTGCTACAAATATGTCACCCCTACGGGGTTTGTAAATTCAAAGCGGAATGCATAGCGAATAAATGAATCGCATTGTACGGGCGTATCGCATACGCCCCCAATACGGTGCCAGGTTTGTATAGTTGAAATGAATCCCCATATAAATAGGTCACCCCGATGGGGTTGGATAATGTGTGGATGGATAATCGTAAAAGGGCGTATGCGATACGCCCTACCAATATGCAGCCCTGTTGGGGCTGAAAACATGACAGCGGGAATAAAAACTCCAGGGGAGTTTAATATTAGTAATAGTGTGTTACAAGAAAATAAGCCCTGCCCTAATGCAATCGCTAAAGCGATTGCATTAGGGCAGGGCTGTTCATATATGTTATTTTGTTACTAATATTGAACCCCTCTGGGGTTCCTAGAAACGCTGTCGAATAAATGAAACCCATTTTACGGGCGTATCGCATACGCCCCCCATACGGTGCCAGGATTGTATGGTTGAAATGAATCCCCATATAAATATGTCACCCCTACGGGCTGAAAAATAGCTAGCGGGAACAAAAACTCCAGAGGAGTTTAATATTAGTAATAGTGCGTTACAAGAAAATAAGCCCCTCTCCATTGCAATCGCTAAAGCGATTGCAATGGAGAGGGGCTGTTCGTTTATGCTATTATGTTACTTATATTGAACCCCTCTGGGGTTCCTAGAAACGCTATCGAATAAATGAAACCCATTGTACAGGCGAATCGCATACGCCCCCCATACGGTGCCTTATGGCATGATTGAAAAAGATTCTGAGCGTAACGAAGAATGTTAATCCTTTAGATTTGTTATCGGAGAGGGATTCTGAGCAACGTCGAAGAATCTGTTTAAAAAACACAAACGGAAGTGTCATTCCGCATCTAAGATGCGGAATCTATTATTAGGCGATATGTTGTAAAAACATGCCGCCCCGATGGGGCTGTTCGTGGATAATTGATTCTTGCTACAAATATATCACCCCTACGGGGTTTGTAAATTCAAAGCGGAATGCATATCGAATAAATGAAACGCATTGTACGGGCGTATCGCATACGCCCCCCATACGGTGCCAGGTTTGTATAGTTGAAATGAATCCCCATATAAATAGGTCACCCCTACGGGGCTGAAAAATTGCTAGCGGGAATAAAAACTCCAGAGGAGTTTAATGTTAGTAATAGTGTGTTACAAGAAAATATGCCCCGCCCTAATGCAATCGCTAAAGCGATTGCATTAGGGCGGGGCTGTTCGTTTATGCTATTATGTTACTAATATTGAACCCCTCTGGGGTTCCTAAAAACGCTATCGAATAAATGAAAACCACTGTACGGGCGTATCGCATACGCCCCCCAAACAAATCTTCTCAATACGCTATCGAATAAATGAAACCACTGTACGGGCGTATAGCATACGGCCCCCATACGGTTCACCCCCCTTACTTCTTAAGCGTATTTTCAAACAATTTAAAAATCCGTTTATATTCATCGGTCCAGCTGCTTGGTTGGACAAAGCCATGGTCTTCTACCGGGTAAACTGCGAGTTCCCAGTTTTCTTTTCCTAGTTCGATCAAGCGTTGGTTTAATCTTACGATATCTTGGAATTGAACATTGACATCAACCATTCCATGAAGCATCAAAAGATTACCCTTCAGCTTATCTGCGAAATAAATTGGCGAACTTCTTTTGAAGGCGATTGGATCTTCAACTGGGGTGTTCAGGATATTGGCAGTATAGCCATGGTTATAATGTGCCCAATCGGTTACCGATCTTAGAGCCGCTCCAGACTTAAATACATCCGGTTCGGTAAACAATCCCATCAAAGTAATAAAACCTCCGTAGGAGCCTCCATATAGCCCTACATTTGCAGGATTAACTCCATAATGGTCTACCAAGTACTTCACTCCATCCACTTGGTCCGTTAAATCCTTGCCCCCCATATGTCTGTAAATTCCGGTTCTATGGTTTCTTCCGTAACCTGAGCTTGCGGTATAGTCAATATCAATTACGGTATAGCCGTTATCTGCCAACATATTATTGAACATATATTCCCTGAAATACTGGCTCCACCAATAATGCACATTCTGCAAATAGCCAGCGCCATGTACAAATACAACCGCTGGTTTATTAGGATGTGGATTCTTCGCTGGATAGACGCGAGCATAAACATCATCCCCATGGCGATTTTGGAACTTGATCATATCCGGCTCCCGCCAAGCATAACTCTCAAACTCCGCAGACGTTGATTTGGTGATTTGATTCGCTTTGGATTGGGCCTTGTTATTCTGCAAATACAGCTCCCAAGGAGTATTCATGGTGGAATGATTAATTGCCAACCATTTCTCATCCGGAGATAGCGTCACCTCATTACCACCCTTCATGGATGTAATTTGTTGCAAATTCCCACCTTGAACGGGCAGACTATAAAAATGGGTAATACCTGGATGTTCTTTATTTCCGGAGATATAAAAAGTCTTGCCATCCTTCGATAGTTCTACGGATTGCACCTCCCAGTTGCCTTCGGTCAATTGTTTTTTATTGTTGTTGTTCAGATCATAGCTGTACAAATGCGAATATCCTGAAGCCTCAGAATTGAAATAGAAAGTATGATTGTTCAACCATTTCACATCGCGGCCAATTCCCGGACCCGAAATCCAGGCATCATCATGCTGCCTATCCAATTGAACCAAACTCGCGTCCTCAGGATTAACTCTTAGAATCCAAAAATCCTTATTGTCCTGTGCTTTGGCAGTGATAACCGCATATTTGGCATCAGGCGACCAAGATCCAATTCCCCAACTTATATTCCGGTCAGCATTTGCTTTTTGTAATTCTGCCAAGCGCTCAGGATAATCACTGAAATAAGCAGGCAGATCCTTGATTCCTGGAATGGTAGCGGGTTTTACCTCTAAGGCAGTATCCTGAAGAACTTTATAGACAAAGGTTTTATATTGGGTCAATGCACTCCCAACTTTCGTCCGCATATTCAGATCTTCCACATAACCCGATCGCGTAATAAAATCAGGAACAATGGTATTCCGATTTCCTTTTGCTGGAGTAATCAACCTATAAGTGACAAATTTCCCATCTGGACTTACGGATAATCCTCCCAAGAATGAATCCCCAAGGTATAAGGGTTTCTTCGATTCTTTTCTTTTCGATTTATCCTTTAAACGATCCTCTTCTTTAAAGACCTCAAAAAGTTGCTCTTGATCTTTTTTCAACCATTCATCCTGAGCACTCAATTTCTGTTCTCCTGTTGGTTTGGATCCCCTTTGAAAATTCGTCAGTTGTCGAACTTGGTTCGAACCTAAATCCATCACATAAACATTATCATTCCGCTGAAATACAATTTCATTATTTATCAGGAAGGAAAGTGGGCTTTCACGTTCTACGGTTTCTGTCAGGCGATTAACCCTATTCTTAGATTTAACGAATAAATCACCATCCCGCTCGAACAAAGCCATGCTTTTATCCTGGTTATAGATATAATCAGGTACAACTTCCAATCTTGCAATGCTATCAGAACTCAATTCATATTTCTTGGAGGCAATATCAAGACGATAAACTTGGCTTTTATCCTTGCTTTCCGGATTCCAATCAAAAAACAGGTATTTACTATTTTCTGACCAGCGGTAATTTGAAGGAGAAGTTCCCATCCATTTGGGATCGCGCATTATTTTATCGACTGTTAGAGGTGCTAACTGAGCGTAACTGCTCCCCATAGAACCTAAAACCAAACAAGAAATAATTAGGTTAATCTTATTCATGAATAATTGATTATTGTTTATAGGGCAAGTATACGAGAATCCTTAGGAATAACCCATTTTGTCAGCTATATTTTACGTTTTATTGGCTAAATAATTCATCCAACTCAAGAATAAAAGGAGTTTTGATGAGCTTGCCGTTGAGCCTTGAAATTCAGAAAAAATAAACTCCAAATTTAAATCAAGATAGCAGTTTATGGGGACTTTCTCCGGACCTTCTTCGGATCTCCTTCGGATTTTGTTCGAATTTTTGCGACGGAGGTCCGAAGGAAACCCGAGGGAGATCCGATAGCATTCCGCTAGAACATATAATTAGACCAAAATAATTCCCGAAGTGGAGTAAAATGAGCCTAAAAATCTGACAATAAATTAGACATAAAAAAAAGCGCCAGTAAATACTGGCGCTTTTCTATAAAAAATGATTAACTATAATTTTTTCACTCGGATATTTCTAAGGAATACTTCCGTACCATGTCCTAAGAAACCAATGTGACCAGAGTTATTCTTTAATCCTGGGTGATCTTTTCCATCAGCAGCACCATTTTTAGTTGCTTGCTTCAAATCGGCATCAACGATTACTTTTCCATTGACAGTGACTTTGATTTTATCACCTTGAATACGGATTTCTTCAGTATTCCATTCTCCAACAGGATTTAGGGCGCCACGTTTAGCAGCGATAATACCGTAAACCGATCCGTGATATTGATAAGGTTTCAAATCTTTGTACACATCTGCGCCATCATCCAGGATTTGGATTTCCATACCTGAATAAGCAGCATCTCCATCCAATGGTGTGCGGATTCCTACTCCATTGTTTGCTCCAGGAGTCAATTTAAACTCAAATCTGTAAACGAAGTCAGCATATTCATCTTTCGTGTACAAGTTCTTGCCGAATTTAGCATCTGGATTCGAACGGATGTATCCTTCAGGTGTAATCTCATAAGCCGGAGTACTCGTCCACTTATCTAAATTCGTTCCATCAAATAATAGGTCAAATCCTTCTTGCTTCTCTTGATTGCTTAAAGTATAAACTTCCTTACGAGCGATTTCCTTGATATAGATATCACGGTACCATACTCGTGAACCATGTGCTTGAAGTTCGATTTGCTCCGTTGGGAAAATAGATTGATTGCGGTCCCAGTAGTTTTCCAATGGTACATTGTCCACCACTAATTCACCATTCAACCATACAGAAACATCCTCACCAACCATTTTGATTTTAAAGGTATTCCATTCTCCTAAGGCGTTGTCCGCAACTTTGATTGGATCTTTGGCATTCTTGGCGTTGTTATACAAACCACCAGAACCTACCTGCGCTCCTACTTCAACTCTGGAAATATCCCAGATCTGAACTTGTGGAGTTCCTCTCAAATAGATACCTGCATCTGGTTCTTTACCATTAGGGTCCAATTTCCAGTCTACCAACATTTCGAAATCGCCATACTTTTTAATCGATGCGATGTTATCTCCATGTCCACTGAACACTAAATCGCCATTCTCGGCAGTCCAGCTTTCACGCATTTTCTTATCGGCTTCAACCTGTTTCTTTGCCAGTTCAGCTTTTGACATGTTAGCACGTTTGATTGGATTTTCAACCAACCCTTGCCAGCCTGTCAAATCCTTACCATTGAACATGGAAACATAGCCCTCACCACTTGGCATTTCTGCTAAGTGACGAACAATAGCTTCCTTTAGGTATGAACTTTCACTTCCTGATAATTTTGTTGCCGCATCATTTAAGATTTGACGAACCTCAGGACCAATAAAAGCTTTATTATCCATCGCGATATTCATGGCTACATTCGTTGCTGCTCCACCTAATTGAGCATCATTCATGTATTTTGCCGCGAACATTAAGGCTTGGTAAGTTCCCGTAGACTGTAAGTTTGATAAGGCAGCTGATTTTTGCTTGTTATCTTGAGCCAATGCAAAAGCATCTTTCAACAATAGAGTCTTCTGATCAGGATTAACATTACTAGCATTTAATTGCTTGATTAATCCATTGAAGATGCTGCTAAATAATGCTGGATCCTTTTCAGTTTTTGATAAACGAATCAATACCGGTAAAGATTCAGAATTTGACCAGTTTGCAAGAGCCTGAATAGATTCAGCTTTTAACGGGCCATTACTTGACACATAATTTTCAACCGCTTTTAAAGCTTCAGAACCACCTACCCCAGCAAATATTGGGAAGTATTTCCCTGCTGAAGGCGCTGCAGAACGAGAAATGTTAGCAGCTAGACGTTGGATTTTAGCATCCTTGTCCGGGCTAGCATTGATAGCATCAATCGCTGCTTGTTGTGCATATTTTAACTCCTCTCCAGAAGCGTTATCCAATAATTGGATTACAGCATCAAGGTTATCAGGATTTACGGTATTTGATAGAGCTTTAAAAGCAGCCAATCTAACCGCTGCATCCGAAGAAGCAGTTAAAGGCAATACAGCAGCTGAAGAAGAAGGGTTGGTTCTATGACTCAACACATCCAATAAAGCAACCTGTGTTTTCGCATCCGCAGTTGCTAATGCGCCATTGACAGCATCCATTGCGGCTTTATCCTGAGAAGATAAAAGCAAGGTTTTAATAACTGCCAATTCCTTTTCAGAAGCATTCGGGATCTGTTGGATCAGGAATGCTGAATTTGTGCCTTTAGATAATACCGAAAGTGCATTTAAGGCAGCAATCTTAGCTTCTTCATCTTTTAAAGCTGGAAAGCTTTTTTCGATGGCTTTGATAGATCCAGTTGCATCTTCAGTCGCCAGGAAATTCAATACACTCTCTTGTGCATCGCCATCCAATTTTCTCAATGAACCGGCCAACTTCACCAAGTCACTTGCTTTCGCTTCATCAGCCAATAAGTTCAATGCAACATTACGAAGCAATTTATCTTCGTTAGAAGCTAATTTTATCAATTGCTTCTTTTGTTTAGCTGGATTGATTGAAGTTAATACAGAGATAGCACCAGCTTGGATGGTTGGCGCTTTAAATGCCGTAGCATTTTTATATAATGCGGTTGCAAAACGAGTTGCTTCAGCATCTTTATCTTTTTTCGCCAAGCTTTCAGCATAATCCACTGCCAAACTAGCGGCATTGGTTTTATCATACTGGTAACTCTTCTCTTCCACCTTTTTCAGGAATGTTTCAGAAGAATTCACTCCGCCGATTTTACTCAATGCAGTTAAAGCCGCCAACTGGAAATTATCAGAGTTATATTTTGAAATCAATTCGATGATTTTTGCCTCAGCATCAGCTGATTCCAGTTCTCCTAATGCAGTAACAATAGCAGTCGCTGTTTTTTCCGTTGAGGAGCTATTCAATGCAGCATTCAGTGCAGATGCAGCTTCAGGAGTATGGATAGCGTTCAGAACGCGAGCAGCTTTCTCTGCTAATTCTTCATCGGCCAGGTATGGCGCAACCTTATCGATGGCATCGTTCTTAGCACAGAATTTCAACACTTCAAAAACATAACCTTTATTGTTTTTGTCGGTCAATTTATCCAAGGCATCCAATAATCCTTTCACATAGGTAGCACGTTGGCTCTCCATGTTAGGTTGCATCACGAAAAATGCATAGGAATTGGTTGCATATTCTACAGGGGCATTATTACCTCCTTGTGGTTTTAAGCCTAATAAGAGCGCAGAAACATCTTCAGAAGTAAATCCTTCCAATTCTTTCATGGCCATAATGAACTTGGCTTGTTCTTCAGCAGGTTGTTGCGCCAATACATCAGCAATCTTGGTCGCCGTAGTCCGGCCTGAAGGTTGTTGAGCATAAGCTGCAACTTGTAAAAATAATAATGCGGCTATCGTGTTAAATACTTTTTTCATGTTTTGTCGGTATTAGAAAGACCAAGGTCCTCTCATTGGCTGGTTAATCAATCTGTTGGCTGCTTCATCGTTTACAAACTCTTGCTTTGCAGAATCATAATGTAAGGTTCTGTTCAATCGCAATGCGGCAAGGCCTAAGTTTACCAATGTACAAGAGTAATACCCGTTTTCTTCGTTCAGCGCAAATTTTTGACGCGTACGAACTGCTTCCACGAAGTCTGTAATCTGCGGAGCAGGATCTGGATATTGTGCTAATTTGCGTTCCAAATCAGGAATATCAGAAACAAAGCCTTTGTATAATTTTCCATTTGGACCTTCGATATAGGCTTTTCCTTCTTCAGTACCTTCCCCATCCAGGATGATTTGACATCCATCAGCATAGGTATAGGTGATTTTTCTCCAGGTACCTACAGCATCGGAGTGTTGTTGAGGAGCATCCACTTCAATCTTCACTGGGCTTTCATTGTCTTTACCTAGGAAATATTGAACTGGGTCCATATAGTGCTGACCCATATCTCCAAGACCACCACCGTCATAATCCCAGTAACCTCTAAACGTTAAGTGCGTACGGTGTGAGCTATACGGTTTATGCGGAGCAGGTCCTAACCACATTTCATAATCAAGTTCTTTAGGCACCTGTTCAACAGGAAGGTTAGTTTTACCTACCCAGTAGAATTTCCAGTCGAAACCAGTATGTTTACTGATAGTCACTTTCAGTGGCCATCCCAACATACCTGTATCCACTAATTTTTTAATTTTCTTCACTGGTACGTTCATGCCATAGAAATTAGCATCAAAACGGAACCAGGTATTTAATCTAAAAATATTACCATGTTGTTTTACAGCTTCTTTCACTTTCTTACCTTCACCGATAGTTCTGGTCATTGGTTTTTCACACCAGATATCTTTTCCAGAGCGAGCTGCTTCTACTGCCATTAATCCGTGCCAATGTGGAGGAGTTGCGATATGGACGATATCTACTTCAGGATTAGAGATTAAATCGCGGAAGTCATGGTGTTCTTTGATACCACCGCCCAAAGCTTTTTGAGCTAATGCTAAATGTCTAGTGTCAACATCACAGATTGCAACCGTTTTAGTACCGGCATAAGCAAAGTGACCTCTACCCATTGACCCTACTCCGATCACCCCTTTAGTCAGGTGGTCGCTAGGTGCTAGGTAGCCCTTTCCAAGTACAAAACGAGGCACAATAGTAAATGCTGCTGCCCCAATCAACGATTTCTTGATGAAATCGCGCCTAGAAGTATTATTATTGTTTTCTTTCATAAAATTTATGATTCAATCGGATATAACAAACTAATCTAATGCTTGGAATCCCCCTATTTTGGGTTCATCTTGCAGCAAAAAATCGGATTATTGTATCATAAAAATTGTATAAATAGATTTAGTTTCACAATTGTAGGAAAACTTTTCAGTTTTCATTTATCACATTCAGTCATAACTTTATTATTTATCGCCAAACCTCCTTATCAGTTCTCTACAAAACCTAAACAAACGTTTGCGTAAATGAATTATTACTTTCGCCAATACAACCCATCTGCCCAGACATGCAATAAAACAATATTAAAGATAATTTAAGAAAAATAAATAAAAATAACTGAGGTATTCGCAGGTAAAATGTATGGATAATAGACTCAAAAATAACAAATTATTTAAGATTAAAAACTGAAATACAGGGATTTTTACAGAAAAATATGCCCATTAAATTATTATTAACTCAAATGAATAGGATTCATTTCTTCTTAAAATTTCTTACATTTAGCATAAAACACATTTAGATGCTCGCTGTAATCAATAGATCTGATCAACTCAATACATTAAAAGAAGCAATCGTTTGGGACCTAATAATCATCGGTGGAGGTGCCACCGGATTAGGCACTGCAGTAGACGCTGCGAGTCGAGGTTTCAAGGTATTATTAATAGAAAAATATGACTTTGCGAAAGGAACATCCAGTAAAAGCACCAAATTAGTTCATGGTGGAGTTCGATACTTAGCAAATGGGGATATAAAACTCGTTATGGGTGCCCTCCGCGAAAGAGGATTAATTTTCAAAAATGCTCCGCATGTCTCTTCGGTTCAATCTTTTATTATTCCTGTCTACTCTACCTTCAGTAAATTAAAATATCTTATTGGCCTGAAGCTTTATGATTGGCTGGCCGGCAGTCTTCGGATTGGTAATTCCGAAGGACTTTCCAAGGCCGAAGTGATCCAAAAGCTACCGCATATCAATCCGAAGAATTTAAAAGGCGGCATCCTTTATTATGATGGTCAATTTGATGATGCCCGTTTAGCGGTGAATCTTGGACAGACTGCCATTGAACATGGCGCGACAGTTTTGAACTATGTGGAAGCCATTGAAATTCATAAGGATGAAAAAGGGTTAGTGAATGGATTAACCGTAAGAGATACTGAAAGTAATGAAACCTATTCGCTTAAAGCTAAGTCTGTTATTAATGCAACTGGTGTCTTTGTGGATGATATTTTGAAGTTAGATTCGCCTACTCATAAAAACCTCGTTCGGCCAAGTCAAGGGTCACATATCGTTATCGATCGTAAATTTTTGGATGGCATAGATGCCCTGATGATTCCTGAAACTAGTGATGGAAGAGTACTCTTTGGAGTTCCTTGGCATGGAAAGGTGCTCTTGGGAACCACGGATATTCCCATCAAGGAACATATGATAGAACCTAGGCCGATGGAAGATGAGATAAACTTTATTTTGGAAACCGCGGATAGTTATTTAGATCCAGCTCCGAAAAGAGAAGATATCTTGGCTATATATGCGGGTTTACGGCCTCTGGCGGCTCCAAAGGATGATGATGAAAGTACTAAGGAGATTTCCAGGGATCACAAATTAATCCGTAGTGAATCTAACCTGATTACCATTACTGGTGGAAAATGGACTACCTATCGCAAGATGGCAGAAGACACGGTGGATATGGCAATTCAAGTTGCGGGATTAAAAGATGTTCCTTGCAAGACCAAAAACCTAGAAATCCATGGCTCCACCCCTGATGTGTATCATGCCCATTGGAATCTTTACGGCAAGGATTATCAAGCTATCCAACACTTGATCCAAGAGGATGAATCGCTGCGTGAATTATTAGTTGAGGGATATGAATACAACGCTGCTGAAGTTGTTTGGGCCTGCCGATACGAGATGATCCGTAAGGTAGAAGATTTTCTAGCACGTAGATGTCGATTACTCCTATTGGATGCTAAGGCTTCCATTGAAGCTGCACCTAAAGTTGCAGAAATCATGGCCAAGGAATTGGGGAAATCAGCAGAGTGGACACAAAAAGAAGTTAACCAATACATTGAATTAGCTAAACGCTACATGTTATAATTCAATATCTTATAAAATTAAATAATGAAAGAATATATCATAGCATTAGACCAAGGTACGACCAGTTCAAGAGCCATCTTATTCAACAAGAAGGGTGATATTGTCAATATTGCGCAAAAGGAATTTCAGCAGATTTATCCGAAATCAGGATGGGTGGAGCATGACCCTCAGGAAATTTGGTCCAGCCAAATGGCGGTATTCACTGAAGTCTTAACGAAGTCCAAAACCAAATTGGAATCCATAAAAGGAATCGGTATTACCAATCAAAGGGAGACTACGGTAGTTTGGAATCGCCGAACCGGAGAGCCTATCTACAATGCTATTGTATGGCAAGATCGCCGAACTGCAGACTATTGTGCGCAACTGATCAAGGAAGGTCATTTGGAAAAGGTTCAGGAAAAAACCGGATTATTAATCGATTCGTATTTTTCTGCAACCAAGATAAAATGGATTTTGGACCATGTTAAAGGGGCCAGAAAGCTTGCTGAACGCAATGAATTGGCTTTTGGGACGATTGATTCATGGTTGATTTGGAATTTGACCAATGGTGAGAAGCATGTTACGGATGTGACGAATGCTTCCAGGACCATGTTATATAATATTAATGATTTGAGCTGGGATAAGGATTTATTGAAGTTATTTGATATCCCAGAATCCTTATTACCGGAAGTAAAAAGTTCTTCTGAAGTCTACGGGGAGACTTCTACGGAATTGGGCAGTCGTCCTATCCCAATTGCGGGGATTGCTGGGGATCAACAAGCGGCCTTATTTGGCCAAATGTGTCTTAAGAAAGGGATGGCGAAGAATACCTATGGCACAGGCTGTTTTTTATTGATGAATATTGGTAACAAGCCTGTAAAGTCGGAGAACAAGTTGGTAACGACCATCGGTTGGAAGATTGGAAAAGAGGTGGTTTATGCCCTGGAGGGTAGTATTTTCATTGGAGGAGCCGTTGTTCAATGGTTACGGGATGAGTTGAAGATCATCAAGAAATCCAGTGATATTGAAGCCTTAGCGACATCCGTGGAAGACACCGATGGGGTTTATTTGGTACCGGCCTTTGCAGGCCTTGGGGCTCCGCATTGGGACCCAAATGCCCGAGGAACGATTTTCGGAATTTCCAGAGGGACCACCGATGCCCATATTGCAAGAGCGGCCATTGAAAGCATTGCTTATCAGACGCATGACATCTTGAAAGCCATGGAAGCTGATTCAAACACCAAAATCAAGGAATTACGCGTTGATGGTGGAGCGACTCAAAATCAATTCTTATTGCAATTCCAGGCAGATATTTTAAAATCAACTGTAGTAAAACCTAAAATCACCGAAACTACAGCAATGGGAGCTGCATTCTTAGCCGGTTTAGCAGTTGGATTCTGGAAGGACCTTGAGGAATTACAAGCCCTATGGCAAGAGGACAAACGGATTGAGAGCAATAAATCCATGAAATTGGCAAAGAATCTGGAAGAATGGAAACGTGCAGTCAATGCCGTTATCTACTGGTCGAATCATTCATAAATTATAGAAACAAATAACTAAACCTAATATATGTCACCATTTATAGCTGAACTAGTCGGCACGGCAGTTATGATTCTCCTGGGTGGAGGTGTTGTTGCCAATGTAGTCTTAAACAAAACCAAAGGAAATGATTCAGGTTGGATCGTTATTACGACCGCTTGGGCATTAGCTGTATTTGTAGGGGTAAATATTGCAGCGCCATATTCTGGAGCACATTTAAACTGTGCAGTTACGATTGCTAACCTTGCCTTGGGTAAAATGGACCTTGCTACTTCCCTATCCTATATAGGCGCACAATTTCTTGGAGCCATGATCGGAGCTTCAGTTGTTTGGTTGGTCTATAAAAACCACTTTGATGCGACGGAAGATCCAGGTGCAAAAAGAGCGGTATTTTGTACAGAACCGGCGATTCGCAATCAGTCAATCAATTTAATCTCAGAGATCGTAGGTACCTTTGTGTTGATATTTACCATTCTTCATTTTACAGATGCGAAATTATCCGATGAATCGATTGTCGGATTAGGCTCGATTGGAGCGATTCCAGTTGCATTTTTAGTATGGGTGATTGGTTTATCTTTGGGTGGAACTACAGGCTATGCCATCAACCCTGCAAGGGATTTAGGCCCTAGGATCATGCATTCCATCTTACCGATCAAAAACAAGGCAGGATTCGATGCTGGATATGCATGGGTTCCGGTTCTTGGTCCAATTATTGGGGCTTTATTGGCGGTAGGATTAAATTTACTGATTCATTAAAAAGAATATGAAAAAGGGACTCTTTAAATTTTTGAATAAAATCAATCAAAAAGTATTGCCACGCTATAGCAAGGAGGATCCCTCTAAACTAAGTAAGCTACAACAGGCTGTTGTAGCTTACCGATATTACGTTTTAATAAATTCTATGGATTAGGGAATAACTTATTTTCCGTTTCATCCGAAGGTGTTTCATCAATTATTTTAACAATATTGGATGGAAATACCACATTCTTACCATCCAAAACAGCTTTAATTTCTTCTGCCATTTGATTTTTGGTAGCCCAAAATACTTCGCGATTCGCCCAGGCACGAACAACCAAGCTAATCCCAGTTTCTTTTAAATCCCCTACAATCACTTCCTTTTTGGGAGCATCCAAGATTCTCTCATCCGCATTTAATACCGAAAGAATAGCTTCTCGAGCCGTTTTAATATTCGTATCATAAGATAATACGAAGGTAAACTGCATTCTTCTAGCCGTGATTTTGGTGTAATTCTTAATGACCGAATTTGCTAAAGTTCCATTAGGACTAAAAACACGGATACCATCATCATCGATTATTGTCGTATACAATAAATCGATTCTCTCCACAGATCCCGAGGAACCGTTAGCACTGGAAATATAATCACCGACATCAAAAGGTCTAAATACCAAAATCAATACACCACCGGCAAAATTTGATAAACTTCCCTGTAATGCCATACCAACTGCTAATCCAAAAGCAGACAAGGCCGCAATAAAGGAAGTTGTTTCAATGCCCATGGTATTTGCCACTGTCAGGATCAACAGGGCATACATCGCAAATTTCATTAAGCTTTTGATGAAAGAACGGATAGAAATATCCACATCCTTCTTGACAAATCGCTTATCGACAAAATTCAATACGAATTTGATTAGGTATCGACCAATAAATAGTATAAAAAATCCAACCGCTATGCTTGGGATCTTAAGTAATACCAGATCAAATAATTTCTCTAAGCTAGATTCAATGTTTGCAAAGCTCATTTTTCGTTTTATGATAAATTAGCTTCAAAAATAAAAAAATACTGATTCATTCTGCAAAAGGCCTAATATTTTAAATAACTTTAACATATGGACTATTGCTACTTTGACAATAATGCGACCAGCAAAATAGATGAGGATGTTTTTGAAGCCATGTTGCCCTATTTGAAAGATGCTTATGGAAATGCTTCCAGCGTTCAGCATAAAATGGGTAGACAAGCCAATCATGCAGTTGAAAAAGCGCGAATTCAGGTAGCAGAACTATTAAATGCGAATCCCAAGGAAATCTATTTTACCTCTGGTGCCACTGAATCCATCAATACGGTGATCAAAGGGATCAGCAAAGCCTACCAATCTAAAGGAAATCATATTATTACTTCCAGTATTGAACATAAGGCGGTATTAAGCTGTTGTGATGCAGTACTTAAGGATGGAATGGAAGTCAGTTATTTGCCGGTGAATAAATTGGGAGTCATTGATTTGGAGGTTTTTAAGGAAAGCATTCAGGAGCAGACTGTTCTGGTTAGCATCATTGCAGCCAATAACGAGACTGGCGTTTTGCAACCGATTCAGGAAATTGCAAGGATATGCCAGGAAAGGGATATCTTATTTTTCTGTGATGCCACGCAATGGATTGGGAAAATCCCACTTGATCTGAGTCAGATTCCAATCGATATCCTCTGCTTAAGTGCACATAAAATGCATGGTCCCAAAGGAATTGGAGCATTATTTATTCGCAGAAAAAGTAAGCCTATTCAAATTCCTTCGTTGATCATTGGTGGAAATCAAGAAGGTGGATTTCGTGGCGGTACCTACCCTGTTCATCAGATAGTCGGTTTGGGTGAAGCGGCAGCACGGGTTAATTTTAACCTTGAAACAAGTGATATCAGGGATTATTTTGAGAAAAGACTGATCGAAGAAATTGAAGAAGCAGAAATCAGGACCTTGAATACGGATCGATTACCCAATACCAGCAATATCCATATTAAATATGTCCGGGGTTCTGAATTAATGACGAAATTACCCAATATTGCTATTTCATCGGGTTCAGCTTGTGTTTCAGGGAGCAGAGACCCTTCCCATGTATTAAAAGCGATGGGATATACAGATGAAGAAGCATTCTGTAGTCTTCGATTTAGTTTCAGCAAATACAATACTAAGGCAGAAATCGACTATGCCATCCAGGAAATAAAAACCGCGACAGCTAATATTCGGCAACATTCACCAATTTGGGAAATGTACAAGGAAGGATTAATTTGACAGAAGTCAGATGATTATTATCAATTATGAATTTAGATTTATGTATTTTTGTAAATCATTAAAGGAAGACTTATGGTTACCGTAACAGATAAAGCGAAAGAGCGTATTAGTGCAATTATAAAGGAAGAGAACTACGATAACACTTATTTTGTTCGTGTTGCTGTAGAGAGTGGAGGTTGTTCAGGATTATCATACAAATTGAACTTCGATAATGAAGAGAAAAAAGGTGATCAATTCTTTGAAGACAATGGCGTAAAGATTTGTTTGGATATCAAATCCTATCTTTACTTGGCAGGAACAGAATTGGATTATACTGATGGATTGACAGGAAAGGGATTTGAATTTCACAATCCAAATGCTTCCAGAACCTGTGCATGTGGTGAAAGCTTCTCCGTATAAACGGCAAAAGATATTATTATTACAAAAGGCAAACGGTTAGTTTGCCTTTTGTTTTTCATAAGCTATGATCAGGCGGCTGACCATTCCATATCGAGCCATTCCCTCGGCTTGATTATTATGTTTCAAGTATTGATTATAGAATACTGCGGAAATATCGGAAATCCATCCGGAGTAATTCTTCCAATATTCCTGTTCGGATTTAATATCCGCCACAACTAAAGGTGATAATTTTGCTTTATAGGATTCAAACAGGGATTTATCGACCAAATACAAGGTTCTAAGCAGATAATTCACGCTTTCGTAATATGCTGAATACTGGAACGAAGGTTTTGGATTTTCCTTCATTTTGACGAAAGCGATAAAATTACATTCATCCTCAAAACCTATTCCCATCTGATGGGAAAGTTCATGGGCGACCGTAAAAGGATATGAAGGCAATGGCATTTCGGTATTGACATGTGCTTCATTGCTGAAGGGGTTAAAATATCCAGAAACCCCAAAATAAGAAGCCATAGGTCCAATGAAAGGTGATTTTATCTTCACTTGCGTTTTTGACAACATAGTAAATGTCTGGTCCTCCTTCATGATTTGTTGTACTTCCAGATCAATTTTATTGCGGTCTTGATTTTCGAAATTTATTTCTCCCCTGAGTTGATTCGCCCGATTGATATGAGAATCCAGAACTGACAAATGATCTTCCAAGAGGACCGTATCCACCTTAAGGTTCATTTGCTTACTGACAGGAATTCGATAATAATTGAGCGCCCATGCCGAGTAGAAAAACACATATACAGTAAGTAAAACCGCAACAAATTTCAGAAACTGCTGCCCTGCAAGTGCAAATTTCTTTTTGAACAAAAGGAAAATAGACTTGAGTAAAATCAGACCTAAGGCAATAAAAATAATGGCATAAATCAAATCCCCAATACTGAACGGAATCCATCCGAAAAGGAATTTTGGCAAATGAGCATAGATAGGATAAAATCCGCGACTATAATAATATTCGACCCATTCCGAATTGGATTGGAAGATCTGCAGGCCAATAATCAACAATATACAAATGCCTATCCATTTGTAATACCTCCTATTTGACCGTCTTTCCTTCATAATTAATCTTCGTTTTCGAAATAAAGCTTGTAATAATTCATGCCCTTGTCTTCATCATATCCTTTCTCCAATAACTCGCGCTTACCATGAACATAGATATGGAAGTTTTTATCCAATTTCAATACAGATTTATAACTGCTTGCCATTTTCTTCACTGCAGGAGCAGCAATATCAAAGTTGGACTGAAAAGCTGTTTCAAATTCATCCTCGAAATTGCTCTTATAATCCTTGAATAAGGAAATAGCATCTGGGTTTCCGATTACCTCCTCATTGAATTCATTTTCATCAAAGGTTTCCTTGGTTTTAAAGTAATTCATGGAGCGGTTCATCAAGTCGATTTTATCGGCTTTATCCATATCAAAAACCTCATCAATTTTATCATTGACAAAGTTCTTGTAAACCTTCAAAAGGTTCCCTGTTTGTTGATAATTATCATTTCTGGTTTTTAGTTTCAAGAAATCATCCTTCCAATAAACGGCTTCAGAACCATTGGTCTGGTCTACACATAAAACCTTATATCCTTCTTCCTCTTCCACATTGACGATAACAACCCCTTTATCCAGTTTATTGATATTGATTGCTTTCTCTTCATAGTTTACCCCTAAGCCAGCAGCTTCTGAATAAACTTTTAAGTATGCTTCTTTATTTTCTGATTTAAAGATTCCGATCGCCTTATGCTCCTCACCTTCCAGTTGCACATTATCCAAGGCAACCACATACAATTCCCCAGATTTGATTTTCGGGTGTTCAGTCACTTCGTACAGGAATTTGGCGATGGATTTTGAAAATTCCAAGAAGCCTAGCTCGCCTTTAAAATATTGCCTGGAGAAGTAAAATACTTCATTGAGCTCCAGGGTATCATTGGGATGATAGAAGCGAAAAACCTCATTTGCTTTAGCAAAAGGCTTCATGAAATATTGCATCAATAAATCCGCCAATACTTCATCGGATTTAACATCAACTTCTTCTTCAGATAGGGTAAAATACTCGTCTTGGCTCTTATTTCCGACATGATGAATAATCAGGTTCAGGAAATTGGCATCTTGGTGAAAAAACATAATCTCTTTATAAATCGTAAATATCTATTGCTGTTCTGTAGGTGTTCACATGGGCATTGACAATATCCTTAATATGATATGAATAGCCACCGCCCATGCTCACTTCAACAGGAACATTAAATTCTTTGCAGTTTTGGAATACTAATTCATCCCTTTTTTGGCATCCTGCCATGGTCAATTTAAACTTTCCCAATTTATCGGTTGCCAACACATCTACTCCAGATTGAAAATATACAAAATCAGGCTCGATTTCTTGAAATAAACGTGGAAGAGTTTCATTTAACAGGGATAAATATTCTTCATCCTCCACCCCATCTGCTAAAGGAATATCGATATGTGATTTTTCCTTTTTAAATGGGAAATTCTTTTCCCCATGGATGGAGAAAGTAATAATATCTGGGTGTCCTTCAAAAATATGAGCAGTACCATTACCCTGATGGACATCTAAGTCGATAATCAAGATTTTCTTGGCAAGACCTGAATGATACAGGTAAGCGGCGGCGACAGCTTGATCATTGAGCAGACAAAATCCTTCACCGAAGTCGCGTCCAGCGTGATGAGTTCCTCCGGCGGTATTAAATGACACCCCTGTCTTGATGGCTTCAAGCGAGGCTTTAATACTTCCATCGATTAAATAACGCTCGCGTTCCACCAGAGATTGAGTCATTGGAAAACCAATTCTTCGGATCATTTTAGGGTCGAGGCGAAGGTTTAGTAAATCGTCAGTATATTGCTTATCATGAGCCAAATAGATAATCTCCTTATCTACCAGTTCAGGTTCAAAGAAGGAATCCTTGGACACTAATCCTTCGTAAATTAATTGTTCAGGAATAAGCTCATATTTCATCATTGGGAAACGATGTCCTTCGGGTAAAGGTTGGATATAAGCAGTATGATGGGCGATTTTCAGCAATTCACAAAATTTGAAACGAAGATATGGAATCCTTTATCAATAATAAATCCTTCTCAAAAAATCTTGCTTTCTATTGATTTTATAAAATCATTAACTTAACTTTAGGATAACCCTTAGTTAATTGAAGCTCATTTGGTTACTCAGGAGTTTACCATTATAAACGATATAAAACAGGAGGACCTATGTTCAACAAAAAAAACAACTCCTCAAAAAGTGATTCTGAGGGATCATGGAAACATCCATTTATTAAAAACATCCGAGAAAAACTTCGTAAACAAAGTCAACAGGATAATATGCGCCTTATTATGGAACATTTAAGGTCCAATAATTTTGTTTTTAGCAATAATTAACGCAATCTGAAAAACGAAACTGCTCTAATTCTGTTATAAGGGTATATACCTAAATAGCGTAGCCTTATGATTATAGATATCAATTCTCTATTAGGAGCAGAAATTGTCAAAACAGAAGAGGATTCTCGGTCCCAAACACTCATAGTCACTTTGCTATTGGACGATGATTCGGGTCATCATGAAATGGAACGGAAGATGAAATTCGATCAGGTTACCCATTATTCACGATCGGAAATAGCGCATGAAGGCTATCCTGTAATTTTGGAAATTTCAGAGTCAGTTCCTGACATTGAAAAGAATTTTGATAATGACAATAACCGGAAAAGGTTTAAGATTGATACCACCTCAGGTATTATAATTCTTGAATTTGAAAGATGCGAAATAATGGATTAGTTTTTGCGACTTATATCATTAGTTTTGGATAAAAATCAACATGTTGCTAATTGATATTCACACCCATAAACATTCAGAGCCAGATGCTGGTGTTCTGACGCTTCCCAATGTAATTGTTTCGAAGGAATCAATCTACAGGAAACCTTGCAGTGCTGGGATCCATCCTTGGTATATAGATGCGGATTTTGAGTTACAATTTGAGACCTTAAAGCGGTATCAAGCTCAGGAAGGCGTAATTGCTGTTGGGGAGTGTGGGTTGGACAAGTTGACTGCTACCCCTTGGGAGCGGCAAGTGATGGCTTTTGAACGCCAGATTGAGCTGGCCAATGAGCTTAATAAGCCTATCATTATCCATTGTGTCAGGGCTTATTCAGAAGTATTCAGTTCGCTTACAGCTAAACATAATCAGGTTCCTGTGATGATGCATGGATACGCAAAGAACTGGGAATTAGCAGCTACCCTATTAAAACATGGCTATTACCTATCCTTAGGCCCCCATATTCTTAAGGGCGGAATGATGGAGGTTATCCGTCAGATTCCTTTAGATCGTCTTTTCTTAGAATGTGACGATAAGAATGCAAAAATCTCTGAAATTTATGCTTATTTTTGCCGCGCCAGAAAACTGTCTATGCAGGAACTGGAGCAGCAGATCTTGCTGAATTTCAAGAAGGTTTTTAATTATACAATAAAAGAATGATGGATATATCATGGCTCTCTCGGACTGAAGCATTAGTTGGTAGAGAGGCTTTGGAAAAGTTAGCGAACTCCCATGTTATGGTTCTTGGCTTAGGTGGGGTTGGTTCTTTTGCGGCAGAATTTATTGCACGTTCAGGGGTAGGGAAAATGACAATCATTGATGGTGATACCGTAGACCCGAGCAATAGAAACAGACAGTTACCAGCATTGGCTACAAACCACGGAGTAGCAAAAGCTGAAATCATGAAGGAACGTTTATTGGCAATAAATCCAGAACTACAGTTAAATGTTGTTCAGGAGTTTGTATTACCACAGAGTATCCCTGGATTACTGGAATTGAAACCAGATTACTGCGTTGAAGCCATCGATAGTATCACTCCGAAATTATTTTTCATTCGTCGTGCATTGGAAGCTGAAATTCCATTTGTAAGTTCGATGGGTGCAGGTGGGAAATTAGATCCTACAAAAATAAAAGTTGCTGATATTGGAAGTACATTCAATTGTAAACTGGCTCAGCATATCCGTAAGAAACTTAAAAAACACGGGATTAAAAAAGGCGTTAAAGTTGTTTTTTCAACAGAACTGCCTGATAAGGAATCCTTGCTATACACTGACGGAAGTAATTACAAGAAATCAGCTTATGGCACGATGTCTTACCTTCCGGCAGCCTTTGGAGGCACATTGGCTTCGGTGGCCATTAGAGATTTGATGGAATAATAAAGATTTTATACAATAGCAAAGGCTACTGAAATCAGTAGCCTTTGCTATTATATTTTTTCTTCAATATTTTATCCTACCACGACTTTTACCATATCATCAACGCCCAAATATTTCTGAGCGATATCTTGCACCTGATCTGGATTGATCTGACGTACAACATTGCTATAATAGGTATAGTAATCCAGGTCTAAACCTGAATAGTAAACGGATTTGAATTTATCTACATGGGAGAAAATAGATTCCAGACTTCCTAGCATTGATCCCAACATATAGTTTTTGACCAATTCTAATTCCTCTTCGCTGACTTTCTCTTCTTGCAATCTTCGAGATTCCAATTCAATCTGTTTTAAGGTATCCTCAGTATATTCCGAACCTACATCTGTAACCACGGAAATAAATCCAGCATGGTTCAGGTTAGCTACAAGTGACCCAATGCTATAGGTATAGCCTTTGTCCTCACGGATATTACTCATCAGTCGGGAACCGAAGAAACCGCCAAACAAGGTGTTTACAAACTGTAAGGCTGGATAGTCAGCATGTGATCTTTTGATTCCTACTTTTCCTAAACGAATAGATGATTGTAAAGCTCCTGCTTTATCAATTTTTACAAGGTCTGTTTCTAGGTTTAATTTTTGAATATATGGAACACTCTGAATTGCTACCTCCCCTTTCCATTGCTCTTCAAAATAGTTTCTAAAGCTAAATAATACTTCTTTACTAATATTTCCGGATAGGAATAAAGTTGCATTTTTCGGCTGAATCTGTTGTCTATATAATCTTAAAAGATCATCTCTTTCAAGCCCTTTCAATAATTCATCCGTTACGGATTGACCGTATCTGGTTGAGCCAAATAGACTATCGTAGAATTTTCTACGGGCGATAAAATCGGTTTTCTCTAAAGAGATTTGAAGACTTTGGCTATTGTTTCTGATATAAGTTTCCAATTCCTGTTCAGGGATGATGGAATGGTTTAAGATATCGTTAACGATAGGGAGAACCGCATCAATATGCTTATTTAAAGCATATAATGTTAGAGCATTATGATCAAAACTAAATTCAGGAACTAAATAAGCGCCAAAGAAATCAATTTTTTCAGCGATTTGAGCACTTGTATAAGTGGTGGTTCCTTCCTTCAACATGGAAGAAAGGGCGGTATTACGAACAGGATTTTCGAAGCCTTCAAATAAGTTATTGAAAACAAACTCGGCTTTGACAAGTTCTTGATCGGGAGCATGGAAAACAAATACTTTCAAACCATTGGAGAAGGTAATTTCTTCTGGTTTTTCAAGGGTGATATCCCCTATTCCATTGATCGATGGTGCAAATGATCTATTCAGCATGCGCGACCTCCTTATTTCTTGCGTTATACATTAAGGTTGAAGAATTTTCTTTTCTAAAGGTCTCTTGAGCAACTCTTTGAATTTCTTCGGCTGAAATATTCAGATACTTTTCTACTTCATGATTATATAAATCGGCATCCCCCAATAATTCATAATAGGCTAAGTTCATCGCTTTATCCAAGATAGACAATTCAGCAAAAACAATGGTGGATTCGATTTTATTCTTCACTTTGGTCAATTCTTCATCGGACACCAATTCATTCTTGAGCTTATCCAATTCATCCCAGATTGCCTTTTCAGCCTCAGTCAATGATATATTAGCCACTGGCTTACCTTCCACTACAACCAGGTTATTATCCAGGCTGCCCAGTACATAAGCATTGATATCACTAAATAACATTTTCTCCTTAACCAAACGACGGTATAATCTGGATGAGCTTCCTCTCGCAAGGACATCCGTGATTAAATCCACGATTTGGTAATTGGGATCAAGTCTGTTGACCGAGTGGAAAGCAATATAAATACTACTTACAGGCACATCAGCAGAAACTTCTTCCAATCTGGCTAGCTCTTGCTTTGGTTCTTGTGGTAGGTTTCGATTATTCGCCTCGCCCATCGGGATATCAGCGAACCATTTTTGCGCCAATTGCTTGATTTCAGCAAGCTTTACATTTCCTGTAATGGCAACAATGGCGTTGTTAGGCGTGTAAAATTTCTTGAAGAAGGCTTTGACATCTTCCATCTTGGCATCCTCAATATGTTTCACCTCCTTACCAATGGTAGCCCATTTATAGGGATGGACCTTATAGGCGAGTTCTCTTAATTTCAGCCATACATCACCATAAGGTTGATTTAAATAGCGTTGTTTAAACTCTTCGATAACGACATTCCTTTGCACCTCCAAACCTTGTTCATTGAATGCCAAGCCCATCATACGGTCAGACTCTAACCAAAAGGCTGTTTCAATATTATTAGCGGGTAAGGTGATATAGTAATTGGTGATATCGTTGGAAGTAAAGGCGTTATTCTCCCCACCAACTCTTTGCAAAGGCTGGTCATAGTTGGGGATATTCACCGAACCGCTGAACATCAAATGCTCAAAAAGGTGGGCAAAGCCTGTTTTATCTTCTTGCTCATCCCGAGCACCGACATTATAAAGAATATTCATGCATGCCATTGGACTATGAGGGTCCTCATGCACAAGCACTTTCAATCCATTCTCAAGAATGAATCTTTCAAATTTTATCATTGAATCTGATTTTCAATAAATTATATTAAACCCAATTAACCCCTTTTTTAAGTAGGGATAAAGTTTTTTCTTCTTTTGAACCTGCCTCTGTTTTAAAATTATAGAACCAATTAGCTTGTTCTGGTAAACTCATCAAAATGGATTCGATTCTTCCATTGGTTTCTAAACCGAATTTGGTACCGGCATCATAAACTAGGTTAAACTCTACGTAACGACCTCTACGCAATAACTGCCAATTTTTTTCGGCTTCCGTAAATTGCTTGTCGCGACTTCTGTTAACTAATTCACTATATACTTTAGGAAATAAATGTCCTAAATCACATGAGAAATCAAAGATTTCCTGATCGGAGATTCCTGCTTTTTGCGGAGTTAATTTATCATAGAAAATGCCACCAATTCCTCTTGTTTCTTCTCTATGCTTGATAAAGAAATAATTATCTGCCCAATCCTTAAACTTTGGATAGAATTCAGCAGAGTATTGGTCACATACCCTTTTTAATTCCTGATGGAAATAGGAAGCATCTTGTTCATCCACATAATGCGGTGTCAAGTCTATACCTCCACCAAACCAGCGAACTTCTTCATTCAACTCAAAGTACCTAATATTCATGTGAATAATCGGCACCCAAGGGTTATTAGGATGAATGACGATGGATACTCCAGTAGCGAAAAACTCATCCTCTTCTACTCCGAATGCTTTTTTGATTTGTTCAGGAAGTTTTCCATGCACTGCAGAGAAATTTACCCCTCCCTTTTCCAAAATATTACCGTGTTGAATTATTCGGGTTCTTCCTCCTCCACCGCCTTCACGTTCCCATAATTCTTCAACAAAATGAGCCTTTCCATCCAATGCCTCTAATGCTTGGCTGATCTCATCTTGAATTTCTTTATATTTTTCGGCAATCTGCTCTTTACTAATCATTATGTCAATTTATCCGATAAATTCTTTACAGCAATACTTGCTGGCTGATTTTTATATAAAATATTGTAAACGGTATTACAAATAGGCATTTCCAATTGATGATTGAGGATAATGTCCTGAATACAATCAGAAGCAAAATACCCTTCAGCAACCATATTCATTTCCATTTGCGCAGATTTAACTGAATAACCTTTACCAATCATGGTCCCGAAGGTTCTATTTCTGCTGAATTGAGAATATGCAGTCACCAAAAGATCTCCTAAATAAGCCGATTGGTTAATCTCTCTTTTCTGAGGATCTATAGCATTGACAAAATACTCCATTTCACGAATAGCATTCGAGATTAATACTGCCTGAAAGTTATCACCATAGCCTAAACCATGACAAATACCACATGCTAAGGCATAAATATTTTTCAGCACTGCACCATATTCCACACCTAGCATATCATTCGATACGACGGTTTTTATATAATGAGTTTGAAAATATTGTGCTACCATTGCGGCATTGGCTGTATTTTTCGATGCAAAAGTCAAATAGGAAAGTTTTTCCAGGGATACCTCTTCAGCGTGACAAGGTCCGCCTACAACCACGGTATCTTCGAATGGGACTTCAAACTTTTTATTCAAGAACTCGCCAACGATCAATTTAATGGAAGGCACGATGCCTTTGATGGCAGAAACAAGAAGTTTATCCTTGAAATCAGCAGGTTGAAGTTCACTCAACGCTTCCTCTAGATAGGCTGCTGGTGTATTTAAAATAACAATATCAGAATTCTTAATAACATCCTTTGGGTCTGCGAATAAACTGATATGATCCAATTTTACTTCTACAGCGCTTAGGTAAGATGGGTTGTGATGGTATTGTTCTATGTAATCAATATCTTCTTGCTTGCGTACCCACCAGTTGACATGATTAACCTGTTGATTATCTGTCAACATCTTTATCATGGCGGTTGCCCAGCTTCCACTACCTATTAATCCAATACTTGCCAATAGTTTCCTCCTTTATTTGTTTGAAAAACAAAGATACCAATAAATGAGCGTTGCTAATGTAAAATATAGGTTGATTTTATCAGGATTTGGTAATTCAAGCTGTTGAAAGACAAAATTAAGGGCAATAAAACAAAAAAGAACTTTCAATAATCGCGGCAAAAGCCATGAAATTGAAAGTCCTCACAAAAGAATTAAACAACGATGCTATTACTTTATCGACACAAAAATTTCAACACTAGGAATTTCTGCTTGACATTTATCTGCTGAATATTTCTCAAAATCCGCTTTATATGCTCTATTTAAGTCGGATGCCCAGATTTTGCCCCAAGCAGCATATATAGCTTCACCAGAAATATCACCTTCCAACAATATCTTTTCGTAAGTTGCTGCAGGAATTTCCTTGCCAACCATACCTTCAGGTACTTCATCAAGAGAACTAACCCGACATCCCAAAAGAGTTAAATAAGGACCTTGAAAATCCGACTCATAGTCTGTATACACACAGTAAACAGTATCATCTAATCTATTTGGGATCTTATTTTCAAGTTGCTCACCCATAAATCTACCCCATAATGCTGGGATATCCTGGGCAGCAGTTCCATCGGTATTACAGGTTTTTACGGCTATCCCGATGATATAAAAGGAGTTTATATTTTCTTTGCTCATTTTCTAGAGATTAATTAACAACAAAGGAATGTTAGTTTGTGACAAAGGGTTGTCAGTAGGAATTATTCGCTATTTAATTTTCATCAATAACCAATCTAGAATCTCTACATAAACCTCTTTCTTATTATCTTCATTTAATAATTCATGTCGCAATTGTGGGTACAAATGGTATTTCACATCCTTGACTCCAAGCTCTTTAAGTTCTTCCACTGACTGTAGCACACCCTTTCCAAAATCACCAATAGGATCATCCTGCCCACTTAATAATAGAAAAGATAGATGTTTGGGAACCTTTTTATACCAATCCTTTCCACTACCCCATAAGGTCACCTGCGCAGCACCATAGAATGCATTATCAGTAAAATCAATTCCACATAATTCATCATTCAAATAATTATCTCGGTTTTCCTTATTCAAGCTCAACCAATTCAAATCCTCATGATTGGGCTCATCATTAAATTTCCGATTGTTGATTTGAGCAAACTTATCATTCATAAAAGTCGACTTGGAGTTGGGAGCTACTTTATTCAACAGCCCTAAAAAACTTGTCCCAATGGAACTCCCTTTCATGGCATGACCAGTTCCAATCAACACCACTCCTACAAATTCATCCCCGATTCTTTGGATAACATTTCTTGTAATAAAGGAACCTAATGAATGACCGATAATAAAATGGGGCAAGTCATTATACTTCTCATGTAGGAATTGCGTCATCTCAATTGCGGTCTGGATCAATATTTCTCCGGGTTGGTCCTCATGGAAGAATCCAAGGTCTTTAGGCTCTTTTGCGGTAGAACCATGACCGGGATGATCATAAGTAAGGACTATAAATCCATTTCTAGCGAGAAAAGAGGCGAAGTCATCATACCTGCCACTATGCTCTTGCATACCGTGTAAAAGCATGATCGTTCCGAGGATAGTTGTTGATTCGGGAGTATATAAATTATAGAATACCTGAAGGTTTGTATTATGATCAAATTGAAGGGAATAGAATCCAGAGTCTTTAATAGCCATATATAAAGTTAATTAATTGGCGATTGTAAAGGAAATTGAATTGAAAAATATGAATTAAGGAGAAGGATTAGTTTAGGATTACGAACTGGATAAAAACAAAAAACCCGCTTTAAAAGAATTAAAGCGGGAATTAAGTACGCCAAAAGGGATTCGAACCCCTGACCGACGGTTTAGAAAACCGTTGCTCTATCCAGCTGAGCTATTGGCGCTTGATTTTGTGAAGCAAAAGTAGGTATTTGGTTGATAAAACCAAAATAAAATATCTTTTTTTAGCACATTTATCATTAACTAATTGCGTTACAAGTACATATTTTTATTATTCAGGGGGATCTTAAAAGGGCTTTTCAGGAAAAGCTAGATTCTATGGGGATAGATAAAATATTTTCCATGCTTAATAGGCTTAAAATCAGCTTAATTAGACGTTAAAGGGGATTTTATTGGGTTTTATTTTCATTTTTTATTTGGAGATCAAGTCAGAATTTGTACTTTTGTCGCGGAGAGTTGGCAGAGTGGTCGAATGCGGCGGTCTTGAAAACCGTTAACTGTCACAGGTTCGGGGGTTCGAATCCCTCACTCTCCGCCAAATAGAGTAATTAACATACGTTGATTGCTCTATTTTTGTTTATCGATGTCTTAAGCACAAATTTAAGTAAATAACAATAGGTATTTTACATACCTTAAATTTTTATTCGTCACACTTTTCGTCATCCCTAATAACGATTTAATAAGTTAGAGTATAGAGTTTATTCTTATGAAATTTTAAGAATTTATAAAATGCTATCAATGGATTATATTATTAGTATCTTTAAATTGATAATCATATTAACCAAAACAATTTTAACCAAAAATTACCTATGAAGAATGTATTTATTCATCCTGAAATTTTATTGGTTGTTAAAAGGAATAATTTTAACACTAATTTATCCGAATCTGAAAGCTTAAAGTTAGAAGCTGCCAAAGAAGAAGGAAGAAAATTTGCAACAGAAATACTAGAAAGTTTATTTAACAAAGTTCAATACGGAAAAATTGAAAGTCATTTTAATACTGAAAGACTGAATTCAGATAATTTTAATGAAATAAGAGAAAGTATGATAAGTTTGCACCATCAGCGAAGGGTAATCTCCGATGAAGGTGATAAATATTTATTAGAAATAACATTACTCAAGAATAAACTTAACAGACTTGAGAAGTCTTTTTTCCGTTTCCTATTCAAGAATAAAATTCGATTATTAAATGAACAAATCGCAATCAAGGGAGATGAACATTTATCAATTAAACAAGTTGAGAAGGAATCCTATTTGAAAATAAATTTTAAGTTCGATCAGATAATGGTAAAGGAAGCTTATTCAGATTTAATAAGCGCATTTACAGACTTAAAATATTCACATAAAATATGGGATATGATTTATTCTGAACGAAATTTTGAGACCAAAGCGGCTGCTGGAACCACAATGGAAAGATCAGAAGTAAGATTTAAATTTGATTCGATAAAATCAATTTTGACAAATGAAAAATCATTTTGTTTTGAAAACTATAATGGGGGTGATTTTTATTTTTATCCATCATTTATAATTTATTTCAAGAATCATGAGGATATCGCTATTGTTGATTATAATGATCTGATCATCAAATATTCAGAAATAAGGTTTTTAGAAGAAAGGCAAAATATTCCCACTGATACAATTGTAATGGGAGAAACATGGTATAGGGTTAATAAAGATGGTTCGCCTGACAGAAGATTTGTGGATAATTTTCAAATTCCAATTGTGGCTTATGGTTCAATACAAATACAAACCATCTCAGGGATTAATGAATTATACTATATAAGTGATGTAAGGAAAGCTAAACACTTTTGTGAACAATATCATCGATATCAAGATCTATTGAAATAGTGTAAATATATTATTGCTGCTCGCCGACTGCGAGTTGAACGAAGGTCGTTGAAGAGAAATGCGCAAGCATGATTCAACGATATATACGAAGTATACGAAGACTGTTGGCGGTATTTTTGAAAAAGGATTGTGTGATTGGAATATCAAAAATAGTGACAACATCGAAGCCTGAGTGATCAGCAGGCGAGCCAAACTCTAAAAGTGGTTGGATTTTAACCAGGTATGCAATACCTAGTTAAAAGACAAAGAAACTTTTATGAAACGAATCATTATAGAAGAAATAAGTATGACAAACTGCGAAGCAATATAAATAGATTGTGTAAGTACACAATTTATTTATATCTTGGTTTGGCGTATCTTATTCCCCTATAATGGTGGGTGGAATGCCTTATTATCTAATATTTTTATATAATAATTTTGGGCGTTTTAGTAAAAATTATTCACGTTTTTATGTGCAATTGCTCAAAAGAAAAAGTTCATAATTAAATGTAAATTTACAATTTTAAAAAAGTATAAATAGTGAATAGATTCGAAATAATTGAAAAAATTGGAGCAAGATATCAAATTGGTAATACTGAATCTGGCGAATTTAGTTATTCTAGCGCATTAAAATCTGTGGGTAAAGATATTAAGGACTATCAAAAGGGAGATACAAGCAAGAATCATCAATTTTTGGACATTAGGTTTGAAAATGAACGTCTTACTGTTTTAGTAGAGACTAAGAATAAATTTAATAAATGGCATAAAAACAAAATTCAAAAACAACTTCAAGATTATGTAAGGTATGAAAAGGCATATTCTGATAAAAGAATAGTTGCTATTCTAGCAGAAACTGAAGGAGATGATATTTGGGTTTGGTATGGTCAGTCGGTAATTATCGATGATGAACATAAAATAATCGAAGAAACTAAATTAAGAAGTTTTGAAGAGTATGAGGAAATATGCTTTGGTAAAATTAATGACAAAATCAAAGTTATTGATTCTATTAAGACTCTCAATGAAAAATTACACTCTGATGGTGTTAACGAAAAATTGAGAAGTCAGTTTGTTGGTACTTGTCTATTGGCATTGAAAAATGGTTTAGTTTATGAATATATAAAAGAAACAATTAATCCTAAAACAGGTAATCCATTAAATTCCGAAAGCGTTGTAATTAATAACATTAAGTTTATTTTAGAGGGTTTATTGGCAAAAAGTGGTAGTATAAACAAGGCAAGTAAATTAGCTATACTAAATAATAAAGTCTTGGATGACCAAGATATTCAAAGTCTTACTTACAAAGAGCTTACAGATATTTTAAAATATATAGATGTTAATATAGTTCCTTATATCAATGATAAAAATACAGCAGGTCAAGATTTACTAAATTTGTTTTTCACAACTTTTAATAAATACGTTGGTAAATCTGATAAGAATCAAGCTTTTACTCCAGACCATATATGTAGTTTTATGAGTAAGGTTGTTGGAGTGAATAAACATTCAAGAGTATTGGATCCATGCTGTGGTAGTGGGGCGTTTCTTGTAAGAGCAATGACGGATGCTATGGATGATTGTGAAACAGAAGAAGAAAGAGAAAATGTTAAACAGGAGCAAATATTTGGAATAGAATACGAAGCGGGAGCATTTGGTTTATCTTCTACAAATATGCTTATTCATGGAGACGGAAATTCGAATGTAGTCCAAGATTCTGTTTTTAATAAAGGTAAATGGATTGAAGATAATAATATAAATGTTGTGCTTATGAATCCTCCATATAATGCAACTAAAAAGTTTTGCAATCCAGATTATACGAAAAATTGGGATATTAAGAAAAAAGAAGACCCTTCAAAAGGATTTCATTTTGTGGAATGGGTTGCAAGGAAAGTTTTGCCACATTGTAAAATGGCAGTATTACTTCCAATGCAAGCGGCTATCGGTACAAGCAATGATGTCAAAGAATTTAAGAAAAAAATGCTTGATAACTATACATTAGATGCAGTTTTTTCTTTACCAGTTGAAATGTTTTATCCTGGAGCAGCCGCTGTCGCTGTGTGTATGGTCTTTGATCTATCCCAAAAACATGAAAAGGCAAATAAGGAAACATTCTTTGGTTATTTTCGAGATGATAATTTTACAAAAAGGAAGGGACTTGGAAGAATTGAAATGACTGATGAAAATGGGAATAGTCTTTGGGTAAAAACAGAAAAACTTTGGCTTGAATTATATAAAAATAAAAAAGAAGTTGCAGGTCTATCTGTTATGAAGAAGGTAAATTGGAGTGATGAATGGCTCGCAGAAGCTTATATGGAAACAGATTATTCTAAATTAGAGGTTAAAGATTTTCAGAATGTGATCAATTCATATTTAGCTCACTTAGTTAAAGAAGGATACGTATATGAAAATTAATGTTGAAAATTGGAAGCTTTTTGAATTCTCTAAAATATTTAGAATAGAGAAAGGTTTTTACAATAAAAAACCAGATGCATCAGGTTTAGGGAATATTCCATTTTTAGGTGCAACTGATAGTAACAATGGAGTAACAGGATATTATACTTTAGAGGAAATTGAATCAACTTCAAAAACTGGAGCTGAACCAAATGAATCATTAGAAAGAAAAATTTTTGCTGGCAAATCAGTTTGTGTAACAAATAATGGATCTGTTGGTTATGCTTATTATCAAGATAATAAATTCACATGTAGCCATGATGTTAACCCTTTATATAGGATTGATGGTGAATTTAATCAATATTCAGGTCTATTTGTTGCTTCAGTAATTATGAAAGATAGATATAGATGGGGGTATGGCAGAAAATGGAGACCTGATAGAATGAAAAATTCAAAAATATTTCTCCCCGCAACCAAATATGGTGATCCAGACTGGTTGTGGATGGAAAATTATGTTAAAAATCTTAATTGCAAGCCTATTACCACAGTTAATCCCAAAGAAAATTTTTTAAATTTTAATACATCTGATTGGAAAGAATTTTTTCTATATAAACTTTTTGACATCACTATGGGAAACGGTATTGATTCAAACAAAACAACCGATATTGATCCTAAATATAATTATGTATCTAGAGATAGTAATGGAAATGGAGTAGTAGGTTTCATAGATGAAGTAACAGGTGAAAAACCATTCCCTGTAGGGGCAATGTCAGTAGCATTAGGGGGAAGTTTTTTAGGATCATGTTTTATTCAAAAAAAACCTTTTTACACAGCTCAAAATGTAGCAGTTTTACAAGAAAAAGAACCTTTATCAATTTATGTAAAACTATTTATTTCTGCACTTATAAGAAATGAATGTAAAATAAAATATTTAGCATTTGGAAGGGAATTAAACTCACATATACGTAAAGATTTTACGATAAAACTTCCTGTTTTAAAAGTTAATGACAACTTAATTATAGATAGTAAAAGAGAATATTCTGATGAAGGTATTATTCCAAATTGGAATTTAATTGAGAATATTGTTAAATCATTGCCATATGGTGATAGAATTTAGGATTGAAAGATTTATTAATAATTTAAGCATGGATATTGAACTTATCTTAAGAAAATATATACCATTGTTGTCAATTTTACCGAAATCGAAGTTTTATATGTTAAAAAAATCAATCATACTTTAAACAAAATAATATTGCCACCATTAAAATAAAAAACAGCGGGATAATAAGAATCTTAATAAATTCAAATATTTTATCTTGAAAAGGAATAGCAGTATATTTAATTTCCTCCCTTATTAATCTTCCATTTTCAATGGTTAAGTGAAGAACATTTGGGAATATGCGTTTTCCATTCTTACTATATCTGATAATCTCATAGAAGCCCGATACTAAGCTGATTTTACCAGAATACCAATCCGCAAAAACTTCCTTTTGATCAGGATATAAATAATTTAGATTGATTGATTTATAATCATCAGAATCATTTAGTTTATCTGAATAAGGATTTACAATTGTACCGCTAAGCTCGATCAAATAAAGTTTACCATTTTCAATTTTCCATTTACATGTATATGGTGCATGGTATGCAGAATTGATATAAACCATTGGATTTTTGAAATTCACGGGCTTATCCTCTGGTATTTTAATTGAAGGACATCCTGCTATACAACCATAGGATTTTCCATTGTATAAAAATTCATCTTCTGGTTCACCTGTCAAGTCATAGTCTGAAAAATAATCAAAATCCATAGTATCCATATTGATAGTTTAATATAAAAAAAACAATAACAGATTGACTGAGATTCTAATCAATCTGTTATTTAACATATTCCCCTGTAATTATAGAACAAGGACTTATTTAATTCTATTTCCCATGAAAGCCACTCCTGAAACATCAGATTCAAGGAAAAACATAATTCCATCAGCAGTTGCCAATAAAGAGATTACTGTACCACTTTCAGTATCATATTTTACTCCCATATCAGTGTTCTCCTTATTGATAATCTTGAAAACCCTTGTTTTACTATAACTGTTCGAAAGCGTTATTACCCCTTCTCTAATAGTAAAATATATAGGATTCTGAAGCTTATAAAAATCAGTTAACTTATCATCCCAAGTCATAAAGTTGATGTAATCCAATCTATATTCTATGGATGAAGATAAATAACTTTCATTTAGCAAATATTTCTTATGACTGCTTGGTAAAATTGTACCTGCTTCTGAACTCCCCAAAAGTGAAATAGCGAATAAAGCTGTAAAGGACAAATATTTTAATGTTCTCATCATAAAAGATATTTAGTTTAATATCTGTTTTGAATAATAATATCGGAACGTCTCTGTCCTTCGTTTACCTCGGATAGAACACCATTAACAAAGTAGTAAAACCATGTTGAACCTGGAGTTCCATCACCCTGTCGATAAACGGAATAGGTTGCAGACTCTTTGATAGAAGTTACTCGATTCTGATTTAGTTGAATGAATTCTGATTCACTCATTCCGATCCTGTATTTAACTGAACAGGATGAAATGAAAATGATAATTGAGAGAAATAGGAGCATTAATAACTTTTTCATAAAATTTTAATAAAGGTTCGAAGAGTCCCATTTCGAAAGGTTAATAAATAGAAAGCGTGGGACGTAACCTAGAGCTGTTGCTGAGAGAGGTACCTAGGAGAACCCTGCACAAACAAACAGATAGGCACGTCCCACGCTCATATATGGCGTAGAACGTTACCCTATCCGTCCTTGTTGTGCAAATTGAAAATTTCCTAGGTTTTCTCTTTCACAAGAACTTCAAGCTAACGCTTAATTTCTTTAATACTTTTACTTTTTCAAAGATAAGAATTATTCATATTCGTTTAGATATATCCTTCATCTCTTAAGCTCATGTAGGAATCCGATGACATCAAGATATGATCGCAGACCTCTATATCCAAAAGCTTCCCGCATTCGACTGCTTTTTTTGTGATTGCAATATCATGTGAACTTGCTTTGAGCTTTTCCGAAGGATGGTTATGCGCCAAAATAATCTTTGAAGCAGAAGCTTTCAGAGCTATGGAGAAGATGACCTTCATGTCAACTGGTACAAAGTCCTTACCTCCCATTGCTATGTCAACAACTCCCAGAACCCTATTTGCGTTGTTTAGCAGTATTATCTTGAACTCTTCAAGGAATGACATTAGGCCTTTATCCCAGACCTGAATCAAAACGTCATAAGCTTCGTTTGATTTTGAAACCGTGGGACATTGAGAAAGCTTGAATTTAGGTTTAAATTCCACTTTGATTTCTGATACGTTTAATAGATTTTTCATGCTGATGTTGGTAAAATGAATTTGATTTTTATATCAGCACAGTCGTGGGGGGTGTTTATAGACACCCTTCAAGGGAAAGATACCCCCTGTAATGTGAGGGAGGGGGCTTTTTTATGAATCCATAGATATGAAAGAGACACATCCACAGCCTTTATAGGGGGGGCTTATATTTAATAAATAACTGTAAATAAACCATTTGACTAATCATGTTTAAATTGAATAACAATAACCAATTGAAAATCAAATAAATATCAAATGTACCGGTTGCTATTACAAATGTCCGATCAATCCACAGCCTTTATAGGGGCAATCTTAAATGTAAGATTACCCCTGTAATGAGAGTGGATAATAAAGTTGAACATTCAGTTATATGAAAATTTGGACAGAAAAATGTTACCCTATAGGGTATTAAAATCGTGTCCAATTGCAAGGATACCTATAACAAATAATCTTGAATTATGTAACCTTTTTTCTTGTTCCTTGTCGTCCTCTTACTCAGTTTAAGAAACCTTTCCAAGTTGGCTTTTGAAGCAATCAAGGTTGTGTCGTGAGAATTTAGGATTGAACTGAATCTATCCACCAAATCCCCTTCAGGGATAAAGTCTCCCTTTGGAAACTCAAGTTTAATCTCTTCAATTAACGGATTATTACTTGATAATAACCTGATGCCATATTCAATGGAAAGAAATGTCAATTCCTTTTTAGATTTGCAGAACTGTAAAACGTCTAGTCCAGCTTTTCTTTCAAAATCATATACCTTGAACAATTCAGGAAAGTTCTGCTTTAGATTGTCCAATTGACCCAATAATCTTTCATTATTTGGTTCATTGATGAGCCTTCCATTTATATTAGTCATGGCTTCCATAAAACTGGTAACAAAAGAATTGAAACTATATTTCGAATTAACTATGGACATTTCAGCCATAGATAAGGAGTGCTCATGTATACGCATGAATTCAATAGAAAAGTATGGTAGGTCGGTTTCTTCAGCTTTGGCATCCCTGTAAGAATTGATAACTAGATCATAATCGGTATATAGCCTCTTTACTTTATTCAGATAGTAAATGTTGTCCTTCATGTAATAGTTTATGTTTCCCTTGGTGTCGATAAACTTCCCAAAAGGGAATGCCTTAAAGATATTTATCAACTGAATCTTTGATCCTTCGTTATTTAAGGTCAGCATATAGGTTTGAATGATCTTATGTAGTTCCACAATCAAGAATTCTTGGAATTCAAGTTCATTTTCTGACAGAACGTCGAAATTTTGGCTCACCGAAAATATTGAATACAGATTTCTTTTATATTGCTTATTCCTAAATCTCCCATGGATCTGAACGGCATCGGTTTTGGGGTCTATTGCAGTAAATGAAGCCAATAGCACATCTGTAATGATATATATATTGACATCATAATTGACATAGATGTCCACCGCCGAGAAATAGCGAGAGGTAAAGAAATTATATTTGGTGAATCTATTCTCGTCAATCTTATCATGAACATTTTTAAAACCTTGAAGCTTTAACCGTTCGGAAGCCTTCGAGGACGCGAAAATAGAAACTTCTTCTTCTGGAAGTTTTAGGATGTTAATAAAACCAACAATACTGTAAATGCTGTTCAAAAATATAAAATGGCGTTCTTCCCTTGCTTTCAGTAGATCTCCTAAGGTGAACAAAGTGTTGTTGGTTGGATATAGCTTTATCGGAACAGCAATTGACTCTGTCGGGACTAAATAATACCGATCAAAGCTATTGAACCTTGGATCGCTGGGCTCCATAGCCGTTGCTGAGATGAAAGCCTTATTTTTAAATTTGAAGAAGTAATCTAAAGGCATGATAATATCTTCTCTGTAATGTACATCCTTAGCAAGTTTTTCACACTCGTCAAATAGACAGAAAACATCATTATATACATCGAATCCTGCAAATTTCAAAGCCCTTACGGCTTTGGTGTAGCTCTCGGGGGTACACATGATCTTAACCATTTTACCTGACGACCTAATTCGAGTTATCTGTCTTGTGATATCTTCCAAAGTGATTTTCGCATATACTGCAATTACATTGTCATGTTGTCTTGCTTTACCTATAATTACAGGGGTATTAGGTTCAATTATCAATGAGGGACGTGTTTGGTTCTCAATTTCACAAAAGGTAGCACCGATATTAGTTATATTCTTGAAAAATAGTGAGTTGGATGGGATTAATGGCATTACCTCATTGAATTTTTGGGGCAAAGAAATAGGTATATGAAATTTCTTCATAATCTTTTTTAATTAAAAATGAATGGGTGAATTAAGGGGAAGAAGACTTTCTTCCCCTTTAAGGACTAATTTTTAGAATCAGAGTCTGTGTTGTGCAAAACCGAATTTTCCGAATCCTGTACCCTAGATCTGTTTTCAGATTTCTGTTCGATAAGCGAGTCAGCCATCGTTATGAGCTCCTCTAGACTAACGTTTACCTTTTGACCTTCCAATATACATTCAAGTAGTCTTTTTATCCATGGTTTCACTGGAATTTTAATTCCTGTAGAGGCCTTTTCAGTTCCACGTCCAATCCAATAATATGGAACACCATTCCTATCCATCTTAGGTGTAGGGGAAATTGTTACCCTAAATTCATTAGCTAGCCATCCTAGAGCGATATTTAAATTGGTAGATTCAATTTCAGTAAAGGAATGTACATCTTTACTGATTTCTTCTGCTGTCCCAATTCCGTATTGGGAATTCTGCTCAACAAATAAATTGGAGCAATCTATGATTTGACTCATATAAAATTTATTTATGTTATCCTTCATTGGATAACGATGTAAAAGTGCATATAAGCCAATCTAGGGACAGAAATTCAAAAATGAGAACATTCCCCCGCGCTGAAAATCAGGGAAATAATTTTAATCCCTTAATAGGTCTCGGACAAAAAGTCTTTTCTTCTCGTCGAAACCATCTGAATCCCTAAAATCAAATTTGTGATTTAACAATCCGTTGAGTACGAAAGCAGTGTATATCAATTTAAATTTATCCTGTTCTAAAAAATCACTTGAAGTATTCTTGTTTATATAATTTATCATCATTTCTGCCGTGAATTTCAAAAAAAGGTTTATCGCTGGGACTCGCCCTTCAAGCTGGTAACCCATTGCAACCCTTTTCAACTCCTGCAAATATTCAGTGCTAAAAGAAGGTGGAATCCCTTCGTGAATTAAAAGGAAGAGATAGGATTGATATGTTGCATGGTCAAAATTAACCTCCTTTTCAATTCTTTTAGATTCATTATCGTCATTACATGGCCTCATTTTGTTATTTAATAACCATTCATCATAAACCTTAAGAGCTATTTCTGAAACTAAGGATTCATTTACATTATATTTCAGGGCAAAGGGTTTAGATCCGTCTTTAATTAACTCCGAATTTGAAAACCGAACCGTTAAGCCCTTCATTTCAATTGCTCTTGCTAATAGAATCATTTCATCAATTCGATCAATACAATTGTTTGGAACATAATCATCAGTAAGGATGATTTTTTTCTTCTTCTCATTTATGGATGAACCTTTATCATCAAAATCCTTGACATCCTCGATAGCAAATTTAGTTCTAGCACTGGAATTTAATGAATAGATAGGATTCCAAAGATGTTGAGTTAAAATGTGTACCATAACAAGTAAATCCTGAAAAAAGACTAGGCATTCCAATATGTCGTCATCTGGAAAGACTTCTTTTAAAAGATTTAAAAAATCAAAATCAGGAATGATTTTATCGTCTGTGTAACCAATAAGTAGTTCGAGATCTATTTCCTTATTGAAAAGATTGTATCTTTCAGATAGTTCGTTTTCGTTTTCAGTCTGGTACAGACTGGATTTTTTATTGATAGGTATGGATTGAATGAAGTAAAATAACTTCTGAAAATCCTCATCCATATCCCTTAAATTCACGAACATTGATTGGAAGGTGTATTTGATCTCCGACATAATTGTAAATGAACGAAAAAAGCCCGATCAAACCAATGATCTAGGGCTTTTTGATTATATTTTAGGAATATTCTTATGTTGAATGTCCACAAATTCAGTGAGATCCTTTAGGTAGGTTTCCGTCTGTTCAATTGAAGAGTGCCGGTTTGCTTTCATTATTTCAGCAAGGCTCCAACCTGAAAGATATTTTTTGACATTGGAATAGTGCTTAAAACTATAAAGTGTATAACCTTTGTTCTTCAAATTCAGTCTTTCTAGAATTTTTACAAAGCGTTTATAAGGTCTATTTACATTAAAGGGTGTTTCACCAAAAATATTGCAATCATTACTGAACAGAAAAAAAGTAGGTTCAATTCCAATAAAATTTCGCAATTCATATCTGTAGTTTTCACAGATGCTGACATATCCATCTCTTTTATTCTTACTGATGTTGGCTGGTATAAAGATTAGGTTTTTTCTAAAATCAATGTTCTTAATCTGTAACTGCATTAATTCTCGCGGTCTTATGCAGGTATAATAAATGGATTTTATAAATAATTCAAGCATCCTGTCACTTTTAACCTCATCCATAATAAGACTGAAGTCCCTATCGTTAAAAACTCTATTTCTTTCAGTTTTTGGAACATATCTTGACCTTATGCCTTTTACTGGATTATCTTGGACGAACCTATTAAAAATACAATATTCAAAAAAGTTGTAAAAAATGGCTTTTGCATTGTTAAATGTTTTGGGAGACCAATTTTTACCAAGATCCAACAGTAACATTTCAACATCGAAAGAATAGATTTCGGTAACCAAATGTTGTCCATATTTTATTTTCAGGTATTTTAGTTTGCTCGAGTAGCTCTGGATGGTCTTAAGTCGGTTTCCCTTATCTTTTTGATATTGAATGAAGGAATCAACAGCACATGTAATTACAGGGGGTACTGTAATGTTATTTTCTACCATTTGAAATTTCCCTGAAATGAGTAACTGTTCATATTCAATCCTGAGATCTGAAAATGCTCTAAGTTTTTCGTTGTAATCTTTCAATCTATTAAATCCCTTCGATTTCCTAAATCTTTTATTGTTGTAATAGAATTCAACATACCATTTTTCATTAGCTTGCATCTGCTTTGTTTTCCTCTTCTTACCTTGTAAGATTGTAGGAATAGTGTATTTAACCGTCATTGTTTTGTCTCAGTTTTCTGAAACATCGATTAAAACACGGCGGTCTTGAAAACCGTTAACTGTCACAGGTTCGGGGGTTCGAATCCCTCACTCTCCGCCAAACAAATCAAAGCCTCGCAATAGCGAGGCTTTGTTGTTTTTGAAGGATTTTGCCAAACTTGTTTGAGCAAATTCTGGATCAAGCTGAATTCTTGGGGGGAGTGTTAGAAATTTCTTAGTTTAGCGTCTTTAATACAGATATCCCTTGCAAGAAGCCGAACGTAAATTACTATCCTTATTGATGCCCGAAGGGCTTTTGGAATACTTCCAGATCTTAGAAGTCGATCAGGTCGACAATCAACTCCATATTTATTTAGATGAACTTAATATTGCTCCGACAGGTTATGAGAACAGCAAGTTGGAGTCAAAGGGTTTTATGCCTTCCACCGAGATTTCAGACTTTCCCATTCGAGGCCAGAAAGTTACGCTACATATCCGTCGCCGTCGCTGGACGGTACTGGATACCGGAGATATCATCACAAGAGATTGGAACCTAGTGCGTGAGGGCGCTCGAATGACTACGGAATTCGGGCTTTTTTTAAAGAAGATATTTGGATAGCTATCCTGTAAGCGCCCAATTGGTAGGTCTGTTCTTCCAGATGGACGGCAAGCAACTACAGGATCAATACAAGAATCACCTCAGTGATTTCCATGATTGGGACCAAAAGCCGCATGCAGAGAGCTGGACATTGTTCCCTGAAAACATCTCGGAACACCTGAGCATCGATGAGACCAGCTTTAGCAACGGTGAATTATATACCATTGTTAGCAGTAAATCGGCAAAAGGGCGTAAAGGAACGATCCTAGCAACTATTAAAGGCACAAAGGCTGAGGATATCATAGCTGTTCTTGAGCGAATACCCTTGCGATCAAGGAATAAGGTAAAGGAGGTGACCATGGATATGGCTCCCAACATGGCCAAGGCTATCCGTAGATGTTTCAGGAACGCTAGACGTGTGGTCGATCGGTTCCATGTCCAAAAGTTAGCCTATGATGCCGTACAGGAACTCCGTATCAAATATCGTTGGGAGGTGTTGGATGCAGAAAGCAAGAAGATAATGGAGTCGCGAAAGCGAGGAATCCCATATGAACCGGAATTATTGCCTAATGGTGATACGCTCAAACAGCTGTTGGCTAGATCCAGATACCTTTTGTTCAAGCATCCCAGCCGATGGTCAGAAAGCCAAAAAAACCGGGCTGAATTGCTGTTCATGCGGTTTCCTAAGCTAAAACAGGCTTATGATCTTGGAATTGCCTTAGGAGACATCTTCAACAAATGCCGGGACAAAAAGGTCGCATTTACCAAACTAGGCCTGTGGCATAATCAGGTTGAGAATGCGGGCATTGCTTCCTTTGAGAGCGTAGCAAGATCAATTGCAGCTCATCATCAATACATTCTCCATTACTTCGACAACAGAAGTACTAATGCATCGGCAGAATCATTCAATGCAAAACTCAAAGCTTTCAGGAGCGTCTTCCGTGGCGTTAGGGACACAACATTCTTCCTGTACAGAGTGATGAAATTGTATGCTTAAAAATCTTAACCCCCCAAACTTTCGGTATGATCCCAAATTCTTCAAAAACAACAAAGCATAGTGAGCGCAGCGAACGGGCTTTGATTTGTATGAAGCCTCCCCCAACAAGGGATGGCTCAAGCCTAAAGCGCGGGATTAGAGCGGCTGAGCCAATCCCTCCACTCTCCTTCAAAAACAACAAAGCATAGTGAGCGTAGCGAACGGGCTTTGATTTGTTTATAGCCTCCCCCAACAAGGGATGGCTCAAGCCTAGAGCGCGGGATTAGAGCGACTGAGCCAATCCCTCCACTCTCCTTCAAAAACAACAAAGCCAAGTGAGCGCAGCGAACGGGCTTTGATTTGGTTGAAGCCTCCCCCATCAAGGGATGGCTCAAGCCTAAAGCGCGGGATTAGAGCGGCTGAGCCAATCCCTCCGACTAGGTTAAAAAATCCTTCATCGCAAGATGAAGGATTTTTTGCATTATATAGGTTTTAATCCTTGTATTTTGAGATGAAAATAAAAATTAAAGTTGCTAAAATAAATTTATCTTTTATGTTTGTATTAATTATTAACCTTTTATTCTTTTTTTATTTATGGCAAAATACACCTGTATATTTTGTGGATTTAACTCAAACATCAAGTACAGATTACAATAGCGAAAATACCCCAAGAAACCTGTATTACTAAATTAATTTCACCTAATTGTTTTACTATTTAACAAATAAATTATGGATACTATTCACGGAAGAGAATATTCAGACACAAGATTTAATGAGGAACTTCAAGAAACAGAATATTATATCGTAGATTGGGACGAATGGAAGACTGAAGAAGAAGTTGAGGAACAAAATGCAGAAGAAAACTATTGGCTAAATGATTATCCAAATGAAATAGATGACGAACGAATTGATGAGGATTAAACAACAAAAGAGAGATACTTCGTATCTCTCTTTTGTTTACCTCAATTGTCTTTAATATTCCTCCTTTCAACCGCTCATTTCTCATAATCCGGAATATTCATTCCTAGAATAATATCCCTTTTAACAGTCAGCATACCAGCCTCAATTGTTGGATTCACAACCCCTGAACCTCCCCTTTTCGGTAATTTATTAATGAGTGCAGCCTTCAACAATGGATCATCAGCAAAAAAATATTCATCCAGGTAGTATTCATTAGTTTCGGGTTCCTTGATGGTGATATGAATATGTTCAGGTTCAGTTTCATCAGGGTAAGAGGCAGGTCTAAAAGAGTAGAAAGTATACTTACCATCTTTTCCTGTTTTCACCCATCCACGAATATAACCATGACGCTTCGCCCAACCCATTTCATCCCCTCGCATTTGATAGACTCCCTTTCTATTGGTATGGTAAATATAGATAATCACATTTTCAGCAGGAGTTTTACCATCCTTTTTATAGACGATCCCGGTAATTTTCATCTTTGGTTCATTTCTATCGAACTCCGGAAGGGTATCCACGGATTTCAATATTTTGTCTTGGTACTCATACAATGCTTCGCAGCCTTCACAAGGTCCGCCAACAATTCTTAACCCCTGACTTTTACAAGACGAATAAGTAAAGGTGAGGGTTAGGAGAATTAAAATCGAAAAACAGTTTTTTAAATTCATATAGCCGTATTTTAAAATTTTACGGCAAGATAAATTCAATTAGAAGACAGTAAAAATAAAATGATTTAACCCGAGGAGTTTAATGGTTGAAGCGATGACTAGGTTGAAAACGTTTCTTGAAATCAGCAGCATAAGTGCGACTTAATCTTAGACATTCCCCATTGGAAAGTAAAATATCATAGTCACCATTGAGCCTAGATTTTAATGAAATTACCTTTGTGATATTTATCACAGAAGATTTATGGATTCGAATAAATTGATCGCTATTTAGTTTTTCCAAAAGGGATTTCAAAGTATCAGAATGGAGGTAATTTTTATCTTCAAGCTGTATACTTACATATGGACTTGCTGAAGTAATATGAAAAATTTCATCTTGTTTTATCAGAATCTTCTCCTTTCCATTATTGACCAGGAATTGCTTGTTCAAATTGACTTGTAAAGACGAGACCTCTGACTCTTTTTCTACAGATTGAAATTTAATCCACAACAAAAAACCTGAATAGACCATAACTAACTTAAATAAATCGTGGGTACAGGTATAAGACAAAAACTTGTAATAACTATAATGGCTGTGATAGAAAAAATAGGAAATAAGGGAAGCAAATAATGGAAATATCAGAAGATGTACCACCGTTGCCAGAGTCGTCAAAAGACAAACGAGTTTAATAGTTTTTTGCTCTATTTTATTAAGGACCCCTTGGAGTAAACCAATTATTGGGATAAACAACATCCAGAAGAAATTAAATAGAAGAGCTTCAGAAAAGTAAAATTGATGTCCACTACGTTTAGACTCCAAGAAATCCTGCAAAAGTGTCAATGTCATCATTGACATGAAAATTACGATCAAGATTGGAGAGAACTTAGCAAGGTTCCAAACAGAATATCTATTTTTCAGCGAAAGGGTCATGACTATTACTTTATTGAGATCATAATAAATAAGGAAATAATGCCAAGCTTAACTCTCTTAAAATGAGTCAATAATTCAGAAATGAAATTAAATATTATTTCTAAATAACTAATCAGTTTCTCGGAATATTTCACCCTGATGATGACCTTAAATTTTAATTAAAAAAGAGTTTTAGTTACAACAATATCACCTATCTCGTTAAAAAATGTTAATCCAACAAGCAATATATAAGATAGGCACATGCTTTGCGTTTTTATAGTACAAACAGAGTAAAAGAGTAAAGAGTAAATAATTTCATAATTTAGGTTAATAATTGGTTAGTAATAAAAACCTGAGCTTCCCCGGCTCAGGTTTTTTATTATTTAATAGTTTCAGAGACCATTATTAAACAGTCTTGCTATTATTAATTGGATGAGATTAAGTTGTTTCCTATATTTAATGATATGAACCTACCTAAAGACAAACAAAAATTATTAGAGGATATATGTGCTGAATTGGAGCAGTTGGAAAACATTTCAGCCATTGTTTTAGGAGGTTCGTTTGCAACGGGTCGTGCGAATCAGGATTCAGATTTAGATATTGGAATTTATTATCACGAAAACCATCCCTTTTCGATTGAGGATATCCGCAGTGTTGCAGAAAAATTTTCAACAATTGAAAATCCAACAGTTACTGATTTCTATCAATGGGGACCTTGGGTCAATGGAGGAGCATGGATACATACCGAATTCGGAAAAGTCGATTTTCTTTATCGCAACATCAATCAAATCCGCAAAAACATTCAAGATGCGACTGAAGGTTTATGGGAAAATCATTTTGAACAACAACCTCCTTATGGATTTTCCTCCATATTTTATTTGGCAGAAATAGAAGCCTGTCAACCAATTTTCGATCCGCAGCAGATCATCCAATATTTAAAATCATTGGTCAAAGTTTATCCGGAGAACCTCAAAAAGACGATTATCCAGGAATCCCTATGGTCCGCTGAATTCACCTTGATCAATGCAGAAGGATTCGCGAAAAACAATGATTACTTCAATTCATTCGGCTGTTTTACAAGAGCATTGAAGAACATCGTTCAAGCCTTATTTGCACTCAATGAAATCTATCCAATCACTGATAAAAAAGCTATCGAAATTCTTAGCAAAAGTTCCTATTGCCCTGTCAAGCTTGAGCAAAAAGTAAAATCCATATTAATGGCAAAAAGCACCTTATTGGAAAACTATAAATTATTGTTGTCTTTATTTGAAGAAACCATTTCATTGGCATCAGGGTTTTATCAACCATTATTTTCCATAAAGAAGTAGAAATTTGTTAAAACTGGATTGGGCAAGTATTAGGATAAAATTGCTTAAATTAATATTCATAATCGCAATCCCATGACAACGATCGACAACTACCTAGAGAACCATTACATCCATCGGAGTAACTGGTTACGTGCAGCCGTATTAGGAGCAAATGATGGAATCATTTCAGTTTCAAGTCTAGCAATTGGTATTGCTACAGCAAGTAGCACCCGAGATCCTATATTATTGGCGACTATCGCGAGTATGGTAGCTGGGGCATTATCGATGGCAGCAGGAGAATATGTATCAGTAAGTTCGCAGACAGACATTGAAAAAGCAGATATCAAACGAGAAAAGAAGGAATTGGATGAAATGCCAGAATTAGAATTACAGATGTTGGCAAAAATTTATGAGGAACGAGGATTAAAAAAGGAAACGGCGATGCTTGTTGCAAAGGAAATGACAGCTCATGATGCTTTAGCAGCCCATGTTAGAGATGAGCTTGGAATTACTGATATCAATCAAGCAAATCCAATCCAGGCAGCCCTAGCTTCAGGAGCAGCCTTTACAGCAGGCGGCCTCCTGCCCTTGCTGGTAGTTCTTTTTGCTCCCGTCGATAATATGGAATACTACCTATATGGTTTCACAATAATTTCATTAATAATCTTAGGAGCAGTATCTGCGAAAACAGGAGGTTCCAATATGACAAAGGCAGTAATTCGAATCGTAATCTGGGGTACTATTGCCATGGTTTTATCTGCGCTGGTTGGCTATTTATTTGGAGTTTCGATATAAGAACTCATAGTCATCTTGAATTAACTCAGTTCATCAAATATTAATTTCAATTGCATTTGTTGCCTTAAATATCTGGCATTGGCTTAATTCAATTTATTATGAGGATAAATAAATGGCCGAAATAGAGTTAACAAACAATAAAAGATGTTTTTTAGCCAAATATTGTAGCCGAAAGGCTATTGTTTTTTATTTTTCGGAAATATTAGCAACTCTTTATTTACTCATTATCTATATTTATTGTTTAAACATTAAAATTGTTTAAACAATTGTATTTACACAACTATCTATTAAATGAGTAGCAGGAAGTTTGATTTTCTCTTGGAAAAGGAGCTTAAAGCAGAGTTAGAGCAAGTGGGTTCCAAGCTTGAGTTTAAGGCGGGCGATATGATCGTGGAGCCCAATAAATACATCAAGGTTATTCCCCTTTTGTTGAGAGGTTCAATCAAGGTTATTCGGGAAACAAGTGAAGGTAATGAGTTGATTTTATATTATATCAAATCAGGTCAGAGCTGCGCTGTTTCCTTGTCGACTTCCCTAATGAATAAACTAAGCAACATCAAGGCAATTGCTGAAGAAAAGGTAGAATTGATAGCTATTCCTGCATCCATTTCAGTGAAATGGTATGAAAATTATCCAAGTTGGCGAATGTTTGTTCTAAGAACGATGGATAATCGTTATGAAGAAATTATCTCAGCATTAGATAGTGTTGCATTCAAAAAAGTTGATGAGCGATTAGTGGAATATTTGAAGGCAAAATCAGAAGCTGTTCAGAGTGATACACTAAATATTACCCATCAAGAAATCGCGAATGAGCTTTCTACTTCCAGGGAGGTCATCTCAAGATTGTTGAAACAATTAGAACAAAAAGGAATTTTGAAACTTTTTAAAAATAAAGTAGAAATTTTATCCTTAATGTGATAAAAGTCACTGACAAACAATAAAATAAAAACCATTTTTGTTTTAGTGTTCACCCTAAATCACTTGTTATGAAAAAGAACATGGGATCACAAGACAAATTAATAAGGATTATTATCGCGATAATCATTGCGATATTATATTTCACAAATGTAATTTCAGGAACATTAGCTATTGTCCTTTTAGTCGTTGCTGGGATTTTCATACTTACTAGTATCATTGGCATATGTCCTTTATACAGTATTTTGGGAATTTCAACTTGTAAAAAGAGCACGACGAACGCTTAAGAAACGAAAATCACAATAACTATTATCTTTATACCTTACCCCACTTAGATCCCTTAAGTGGGGTTTCTTTTACCTATTTTCGACAAATATTTTTCATAGGGAAATAATAAACATTTTCATAGAGAATGATTATGTTTACAAACTATTTTAAAATTACGCATGAAGATTATATCACACTTCCTTAACGACCAACAAGTTGCAGAAATACTTGCAGATGATTACGTCTGGCAAACAGTGGAAGATGGAACTCAAGTAATGGGCGATATCTATTATCAGGGATACGAAAGATTAATTATTCATGAAAAAAATATACATCCCAAATTTTTTGACTTAAGGACAAAATTAGCGGGTGAGATATTACAAAAATTTTCAACCTATCGTGTCCGACTTGCAATTGTTGGAAATTTCAGCAAATATGATTGCAATCATTTAAAGGAATTCATTTTCGAAAGTAATAAAGGTAAACTCGTAAATTTTGTCGATTCCGTTGAGATTGCTAAATCCAAGCTTTCAACTTAAGTTATCGCTAAATTTCCATAGGAATATTTAAGCTAAAAATAAATCAGATTAATTTTCTTGAACAGCAATATTTCCATTCATTTTGAATTACATTTGTTAAAAATTATGAAAAGAAATGAATGCAGTAATTAGAAATGTGCTAGCTGTAGTACTTGGGATTGTTATGGGTAGTGTGGTCAATATGGCTTTGGTTACCATTAGCCCTATGGTTATTCCTCCACCAGAAGGAATTGATGTCAGCACAGCGGAAGGATTAAAGGCAGGAATGCATTTATTTGAACCCAAACATTTTGTTTTTCCATTTTTGGCTCATGCCTTAGGTACCTTTGTAGGAGCCTTAGTAGCAGCTTGGATTGCTGCAAGCAAGAAGTTTACCTTCGCCATGGTTATAGCGGTATTCTTCTTTCTTGGTGGGTTAGCTTCTATTATTATGCTACCCTCTCCTATCTGGTTTAACTTTGTGGACCTAGTGTTTGCATATTTTCCTATGGCATATTTTGCAAAAAATATTGTTTCACGAGATTAAAATATTAGAAATCCAGTTATTCTTATTGAAATACACTAATTCTTTGTTAAAAGATGTTAATCCTTGAATTCAGTGACACGAATTACCATTTGAGGACGTTATAATATCAAAGAAAAGCAAAAGAGTAAAAAAGAGTAATTTCATAATTTAGGTTAATAATTGGTTTGGTAAAATCCTGAGCTTCCCCAGCTCAGGATTTTTTTTGCAATACATTTTCACCTCCATACAAGTCGTTAAAAAACCTTAAAAACTTCCCTTTGGCATGGAAAATGCAATATTCTTAAATGTAACATCGTTATTACAATAGATTTATTAAACATAAAACATAAAAACTACTAATATGAATGAACTATTTTTTTCAGCAATGTTTATAGGAAGTATACTTTTTGGAAACCCTGAAACCACAGAAATTCCTTCAGAATTAAATATGAATAATGTTGAATATGCTCAAGCCAATCCTTCAGGAACTATAAGCTTAATTTCAAGTTCAGCGATGAAGCTGAGATTCAAAGTAACTGGTGATCAAGTTGATAGTCCTTTAGATATTTATGTAAATGATGAAGCCCAAGGTTCCGTAAATGTGAATGAGGAATTCGAAATAAAACGCCCTGTGAGCAATGGAGGGCAACAAAGCATTGAAGTAATTCTTAAAAATGCTGATTCCATTTATGCAAGCTATGTGATTAGCTTCTAATCTCAATTAAATATAAGTAAGACAACCTAAAGAAAATTCTTTAGGTTGTTTTTTTACCCTTAATAATTACTATTTTAAGGGATGCTTACAAATTTTGAAATTCATGACCTCATCTATGTTTATTTTGATGGACACGAAATAGATTTACACAATGAATATGATTTTATTGCGGAGAAGGTTATAATTTCAAAAACTGAGATTCGTCTGTTATTTCAAAAGACCGATAACCTATTATTGAACCCTCCATTTGAATTTCTACAATTCAATGCCTACAATTATTCATACTTACTAAACAAAGCTCCTGATCAGGATCAAATATGGAATGACACCTGTATTGATGGAATCAGCTACTATCCTTCTTCCGAAAGGGAAATTCATAATGCCTTAATAGATCAAAGAACCGCCAAGGAGAATGATGATCTAATCTTTGATTTCATGAGTAATCGGATTATTCGCATAGGTGCTGAGAGAATAATTCTCGAAGGATTCAATTCAGCGTCCTGATAATATCGACCAATGCCTCGGTGAAAAATACTTAGTCCCCAGCAAGAATATTCACCGATTTTTCCGCAATGTTTACCGAGAAAGCTTCAGAATTGACCTATTTAGCCTGTTACCGCCTGTTTTTACGCCCTACCTTTGAGATATCAAATAAGAAATAAAAACAAAAAATAAAACAGGTATTAAACATTAAAACTATAAGTCATGAAAAATCTAGTAAAAACATTCGCAATCGCAGGTCTATTATTCGCTTCATCATTAACAGCTTTTGCAATCGATAAAGACAAAGACAAATTAAATAATGCAGTCGTAGAAAATGTGGTTGATGCATACATCAACAGTTCCGTAAAAGGTGATGTAGAACATGTGGATAATTTATTCGCTGACGACTTCAGCTTAAAATACAATACAGAATACAATCAGGCTCCACTTTCAAAAAGCTCATATATCAAACAGATCAAAGGTCAAAAAGGTGTAACCTTCAACTGTGACAGTAATTATCAAATCGTTGAAAAAGCTGGAAAATACAGTTTAGCAAAAGTAACCTTAAACTTTTCCAACTTCAAACGCACTGACTACCTAACCATGGTACAAGATAATGAAGGATGGAAAATCACTGAAGTAAACTCAGTTTTCGAACAAAAATAATTGGATACAACATATATAAAAAGGCTGCTCTATGGTTAGAGCAGCCTTTCTGTTTATTTTATCTATCCCAAAACATTGGAGGCTCAATACCTAGACTTCTTAGATAAACATATCCTTGTCCACGATGATGAATTTCATTATCAACAAAGTATAATAGATTCTCATAAATTGGTGCATTAAATTGACCAAATAGATTGAAATGCTCTGGAAATCTTTCCTCAGGAATTTGATTATAATATTCTGTAATCAATGGAGTTTGTCTATCCCATTCTGCCAAAAGTGCTTCCTTAGTATTAAATGGCACATCATGATTAAATCCATCGGTGGTATTGTTCACCATTCCTTCCAATCCTGGAAGCCCAACAGTTAATATTTCCTTTACCAATTCAGCAAATGGACGCATTCCGCCAATGCTAAATTCAAATAATTCCTTTTCAGGGAATTTCTCAATGGTATTTCTTGTTAAATTTCTATGGCCTTGCCAATGATTTAAGAATTCTGCTTTTGAAAAAAATCCGTTTGTGCTCATAATATTTTCTATTTAAATGATTGAATAATCAAATTTAAGAACATGGAATGACAGCCTTTTGTCAGCAGGTTTCAATCCATAAATCATAAAAAAACTTCCAAAAAAATCAATTCTTGGAAGTTCTAATCCTTTAATAGTTATCTACATCACTCGACCCACCGGATATAACATATAGTTATGTTCATAGTGGTGCGTACGTTTATAGATCCATTCCAATTGAGCTCTACCATTTTCCGCCAATTTAGGATCCTTTTTTTTAGCATCTTCAAAATCTTTCTTTAGCTTAGCATCCTTTTTCAATAGTTCTGCAGCAGTATCTTCAAAGATATAAGCCGAGAAATACTCTTTCTGTGAAAGGATAGCATCAAAGAAATTCCAATTAAAAAAGGAATCCATTGCCTGAGGTTCCAAGGTTTCGATGATATAACGGTTGATATCCTGATTTGTTTCGATTAGCCAATCTCCTTTGTAAAAGGGAACTTTCATGGTTTCAGCCTTTATTTCAACAGAATTATGCGGATAATGTCCTTCATAAGGACTTCCCTGAGTTTTATAGGATGTGATATAGTACATCTCCACCTCTTTGACCTCATCCTTTTCCAATGCTGTCATTTTCACCCCATTGGTTTGCATCAATTCAATCAGCTTATCATATGCCTGAGGAACAATATAAGCCTTCGGTTTTTTGATGATTATAGTGGGTTTATAAGTCGAAAAATAAGGCACTAGCTTGCTGAAAGGTTTATTACGATCATAATATAAACGATCCTGTCCTGAAACCTCACTTGCTTTCTTGCCTGATTCAAAGCCCTTGAAGTCTATTTGTTCTACAGATTCAGCATCCAAAGCCCAGCTAACAGGAAAATCAGTTTGTGAAGCTACCTGAGCTTTTACATTTTTACGCAAAGCGACCAATTCCTTGGATTCAAGAACAGAAACCTCAAACAAATTTTTCATCAAGGCATAGGTAGACTCCACACGTTGCTGATAAGGTTTCCACATATGTGTTTCCGGCATATATCCTATGGTATTATGCAAAGCTGCATATCCCGTTGAATATCTCGGACTTTCTAAAAATGAAACCAAACCACTTTCCGGAGTTTCTCCCTTTGAATTCACGTAAGGAACCATTGGAAATCCTTCCTTTTCCATCCTCTTATACAATTCATCTGTAAACCTGGATTTCATATAGGGCGCAAGATCTTTATGAAGTTTATCCTTATGCGTTTCAATCAAGGTCATTACATATTGATAATCCGCCCCATTACTGGTATGCGTATCAAAAAACACATCAGGATCCCAGGTGCTAAAGATTTTTTGAAACAGTCTGGAATTTCTTGTATCTCCTTTGATAAAGTCCCGGTTCAAATCATAATGTTGCCTGGAACCTCTGAAACCATATTCATTAGGTCCATTTTGATTTACTCTAGATTCACCCCTATTGAGCATCCCAGCGATGTTATAAACCGGAATTACACAGAGCACCAAGTTATCCGGCAGTTTATCCTCCTTCAATAAGTCCCGAATGAACATCATCGAAGCATCAATCCCTTCAGGTTCTCCAGGATGAATCCCATTATTGATCAACATCACGGCTTTCCCTTTCGCTTTAATGCTCTTGGGTTCAAAATCACCATCCTTAGAAAGAACGATTAGCTGTAATGGCTTGCCAACATCGGTCAAACCAATATCCATGATTTTCACATTTTTCCTACCCTTCAATAAGGTAGAATAATAGTCTTGGAGTTCCTGATAAGTTACCGTAGTATTCTTCTTGGCATCCAATTCATAAGGTATTTTCTGAGCTTTTGTTTCCATTATTCCGGTACTGATTAATAAAACAGCCAATCCAATGCTTTTCAATAAGCTTTTATTCATTATTTGCTTGGTTTATTTAGGTGATTAAAGATATGGAATATTTTTATTTCTTGACAGACAGAAACCCATTGCATCTAGATATAAAGAGGCTTCAGTTCAAAAATATCTAACTAATTAACTTTTCAAACATTCAAGTTTTCAAAATGCCGTTTCAATCAAATTTATAAAAAAAAGGTGCCGTTCCAACGGAACAGCACCTTTTCGAGTTAGCATCTTATAAAACCAATATTCAGCTAGAAAATCAATCTTAATACTAAATACTAACTACTAAATACTCTAACTAATTTTGATTCGCACGGATAATATTCAATGCACCACCAGCTTTGAACCAACCGATTTGTTGTTCGTTGTAAGTGTGGTTAGCAAGAATTTCTTCCGAAGAACCGTCAGCATGGTGTAACACCAATGTAAGCGGTTTATTAGGAGCGAATTCAGTTAATCCGATGATATCGATTGTATCGTCTTCTTTGATTTTATCGTAATCATCTTTATTAGCGAAGGTAAGACCAAGCATACCTTGTTTTTTCAAGTTAGTTTCGTGGATACGAGCGAAAGATTTCACTAATACAGCACGAACGCCTAAGTGACGAGGCTCCATAGCAGCGTGCTCACGAGAAGAACCTTCACCATAGTTTTCATCACCAACAACGATTGAACCAATACCGTGAGCTTTGTAGTCACGTTGAGTTGCTGGAACCGGACCGTACTCGCCAGTCAATTGGTTCTTCACATTATCAGTTTTATCGTTGAAGAAGTTTACTGCACCGATCAACATATTGTTAGAGATGTTGTCTAGGTGACCACGGTATTTCAACCAAGGACCAGCCATAGAGATGTGGTCAGTAGTACATTTACCTTTAGCTTTGATTAATAATTTCAAGCCTTTAAGGTCAGTACCTTCCCAAGCAGCGAAAGGCTCTAATAATTGTAGACGATCAGAAGTTGGAGATACATCTACAGTAACGCTTGAACCATCTTTTGCAGGAGCTTGATATCCAGGATCATCCACTGCGAATCCTTTTTCTGGTAATTCATCACCTGTAGGTGGATCTAATTTCACTTGCTCACCATTTTTGTTAGTCAAAGTGTCAGTAAGTGGGTTAAATCCTAAGTCACCAGAGATAGCGATTGCTGCTACCATTTCAGGAGAAGTTACGAAAGCAAAAGTATTCGGGTTTCCGTCAGCACGTTTCGCGAAGTTACGGTTGAAGGAGTGAACGATTGTGTTTTTCTCTTGTTTTTCTGATCCAGCACGATCCCACATACCGATACATGGTCCACATGCATTAGTAAAGATAGTAGCGTTAAGATCTTCGAAAGTTTTCAATAAACCATCACGGTCAGCAGTGAAACGTACTTGCTCAGAACCTGGGTTGATACCAAATTCAGCTTTTGTTACAAGACCTTTTTCAACCGCTTGGCGAGCGATAGATGCAGCACGTGATAAATCCTCGTAAGAAGAGTTGGTACATGATCCGATCAATCCCCACTCAACTTTTGTAGGCCATCCGTTTTTACCTGCTTCTTCACGCATACGTGAGATTGGAGTATACAAATCTGGAGTAAAAGGACCATTCAATGAAGGCTCTAACTCAGATAAGTTGATTTCGATCAATTGATCGAAGTATTGCTCAGGGTTAGCATAAACCTCAGCATCTGCTGTTAAATGTTGTTTAATTGCATTTGCGGCATCAGCAACCTCAGCACGGTCAGTAGCACGTAAGTAACGCTCCATTGACTCATCGTATCCGAAGGTTGAAGTTGTAGCACCAATTTCAGCACCCATGTTACAGATCGTACCTTTACCAGTACATGATAATGATTCAGCACCTTCACCGAAGTATTCTACGATAGCACCAGTACCACCTTTTACAGTTAAGATACCAGCAACTTTCAAGATTACATCTTTAGGAGCCGCCCATCCTGATAATTTACCAGTTAATTTTACACCGATTAATTTAGGGAATTTTAGTTCCCAAGGTAATCCAGCCATTACATCACAGGCATCAGCACCACCAACACCAATAGCAACCATACCTAATCCACCAGCATTTACTGTGTGGGAGTCAGTTCCAATCATCATACCACCTGGGAATGCGTAGTTTTCAAGAACTACTTGGTGGATAATACCAGCACCTGGTTTCCAGAAACCGATACCATATTTATTAGATACAGAACTTAAAAAGTTGAATACTTCAGAACTTTCGTTTTTAGCACGATTTAAATCCTCTGCTGCTCCATCACGCGCTTGAATCAAGTGGTCACAGTGTACAGTTGAAGGAACTGCTGCTTGAGCACGGCCTGCTTGCATAAATTGCAATAAAGCCATCTGCGCCGTCGCATCCTGCATCGCTACACGGTCCGGTGCAAAATCAACATATGATTTACCACGTTCGTAAGCCTCAGATGCATTACCATCCCAAAGGTGTGCATATAAAATTTTCTCAGCTAGAGTCAATGGTTTATTCACAACTTGACGAGCCGCAGTAATACGTTCATCATATTGAGAATATACCTTTTTGATCATGTCTATATCAAAAGCCATTATTTGTAGTTTAATATGATTTATTAAATTTTAACCATTATTAGCTCCCTATTATGAGCTATTTACGCAAAAATACAAAAAAAACTGCGTTTAATTCGCATTTCTGCCATCACACGCTAATTTGGAAGTATTCTAAACAAACGCCTTAAACCATTTGAACTGTAGGGTCTACAGCCTTCAAATCCTTAATCGTTTGCATCGGGTTTTCCGAACTGAACACAAAACTTCCAGCCACTAAAACGTCCGCTCCAGCAGCTAATAATTTGCCTGCATTCGAGGTCCCTACTCCACCATCAATCTCGATTAATACATCCGTATTTTGGTCAGCCGCCAAAGCGCGCAATTCTTTAATCTTGCTGTAGGTACGCTCAATAAATTTCTGTCCGCCGAATCCAGGATTCACCGACATCAAACATACCAGGTCAATATCCTGAATCACATCCTTCAACAACGAAACTGGCGTATGCGGATTCAAAGCAACTCCTGCTTTACATCCCAACTCCTTAATCGCTGCTAATGTGCGGTGTAAGTGAGTACAAGCTTCGTAATGAACAGTAATAATTTCGGCACCATTGTCCTTACAAACTTTTAGATAACGGTCGGGATCAACAATCATCAAATGAACATCCAAAGGTTTCTTGGCATGTTTCGCAATCGCATTCATTACTGGAAATCCAAAAGAGATATTTGGAACAAATACACCATCCATGATGTCAATATGAAACCAATCTGCTTCGCTTTCATTTACCATTTGAACATCACGCTGTAAATTGGCAAAATCTGCAGCCAATACCGACGGTGCTATTAAGTGTTGTTGTGTGGACATGTATTAATTTTTTTGCAAAGATAACAAGTATTATCCTCTATCAGAAAACAATGTCCGTTTTTGAATGAATTGCTACAATTAGCTTACAAATTGAGAGATGTGAGATGTACTGTTTGCTCTAAAATAATTACATTTGTTAGTTAGGATTACTAAAAATAGACTGTGGCGAAATTAAAAATAAATTACCCTAAGGATAAACTTAAACAAAACTCCACTATGTGGAAATACGGCATGGTGATTCTTACCATTGTGCTGATCTGTATTTTTCTGCCGAAACAACCTCGGTTCAGATATGAATATCAGAAAGGAAAACCATGGAATCATGAGAATCTAACATCGCCCTATAATTTTGCCATTTTAAAGACTGCCGAGGAAATGGAACGTGATAAGCAATATATCCTTAACACGGTCCAGCCAATCTATAACTTGAATGACGTCGCTAGCAAAGAACAAATCGACCAATTCAATACTGACCTTAATGAAAAATGGCAAGCCAGCCAACTGGATTCTTCTGAAACTGGCAACCTCAATGATTATCGTGAAGTTGGTACGGCATTGTTAAACTATATTTATGGACGTGGTGTTATCTCGTTAAATAACCGATACCAAATCAAGGGTAGCGATTCAACCAAAAATGACCCAACTTCCCTAGAATATAATTTTGTATTAATCCATGATAATATTGCTCAGCAAAAAAATACGGTCGACTGCTTCACCATCGAATCGGCGAACCAATATATTGTTGGGGCATTGGAAAAGAATAAACTGATTGAGCATAAGCGTTGGTTGTCAGAAGTTCTCAAGAACTACATCACCATCAACTATGTCTTCAACGAATCCCAAACCAATAAGGTTGAACAGACGGCATTGGCCAATATCTCCACTACGCGGGGTATGGTTCAAAAAGACGAGCTGATTGCCGAGCAAGGCAAGATCATCAATAATGAGACCTACCAGAAGCTGGAATCACTACGTAAGGTATTCGAAGATGAATCCAGGATCAGTGGTGAACAAAACCTTGTGACCTTTGGTCATTTCGTCTTGATTTCATTGGCAATGGCGCTGCTGATGGTATTCCTATATTTCTTTAGAAGGGATATCTTCAACAACAACCGCTTACTCTTTATCATCTTCATCGTTATTTTGGTGATGCTGGGGGTATTGAGTTGGGCAATCAAGATCAAGATCCCAAGCTTATACTATATCCCTTACTGTTCCGTACCGATTATCTTCAGACTATTATTTGATACCCGGATCGCATTGAATATCCATATTCTAATGGTCTTGGTAGCAGGTCTATTCGTGCCGAACAGTTTTGACTTTGTATTCCTACAATTTACAGCGGGTATGGTCGCTATTTATAGCATCCGTACATTGGTTAAAAGAGAGCAATTCCTTGTTTCCAGTGTATTGATACTGGCAACATATATTCTTGCCTATGTCGGATTGGTATTGACCAGAAACGGATCTTTCTCTTCCATCTATTGGCAAGACATCCTTCCGTTTACGGTGAGTGTGGGTTTAACCCTCCTAGCCTATCCATTGATCTATGCATTTGAGAAATTATTCGGAATTGTATCTGATCTGACCTTGATGGAGCTGACCAACAGTAATTCGCGTTTATTGCGTGAGTTATCTCTGAAAGCACCAGGAACCTTTCAACACTCCTTACAGGTTGCTAACCTTGCGGAGGCAGCAATTTATAAGATTGGTGGAAATCCTCTATTAATACGTGCAGGAGCGCTATATCATGATATTGGAAAGATGATCAATCCACTTTATTTCATCGAGAACCAAAAGACAAACGACAACCCGCATGAGGAGTTGACACCGGAACAAAGTGCACAGATCATCATTTCCCACGTTTTAAAGGGAATAGAAATGGCCCGTAAGAACCAAATGCCGGAGGTTGTAATAGACTTTATCCGGACGCATCACGGAACGACGAAGGTAGATTACTTTTACAACATGGCGGTGAAGGCGAATCCGGACAAGGTAATTGACGAGTCCATCTTTAAGTATCCGGGTCCAGTGCCATTCTCCAAGGAAACTGCGGTATTGATGATGGCGGATTCAGTAGAAGCGGCATCCAGAGCATTAAAGGAGCCAACGGAGGAATCAATCAACAATTTAGTGGACAAGATTATTGACCATAAATTGATGCAGCGACAGTTCCAGAATGCGGATATTACGATGCGTGAGATCTCCGAATCGGCGAAGATATTCAAGGCGATGTTGAAGAGCATTTACCATGTTCGCATCGATTATGATCTGAGCAAGAAGAAAGATAATTAAAAAAACAAATTGATATTCAAAAGGTTGCTGATAGAGTAGAATAAAATGGGAATTTTTCGCTAAATCGACTTTGAAGAGTGAAAATTTTGCGTTATGTTTGCACTGTCGAAACCCGGAGAGGTGCCTGAGTGGCCGAAAGGAACAGTTTGCTAAACTGTCGTACTGGAAACGGTACCGCGGGTTCGAATCCCGCCCTCTCCGCAAAGATAAATTAAAACCCTTCAACGTAGTTGAAGGGTTTTGTTGTTTACAGCGAATTGCCAAAATGTTTTGAAGCAATTCGCTGTAAACAACAAAACCAGCGAGAGAAACGAGCGTAGGTTTTAATTTCCATCTTTTAGCCTCCCCCACAAGGGATCGCCGAAGGCAATCCCGCCCTCTCCGTAAGACAAAAACCGCTTTCAAGCAATTGAGAGCGGTTTTTCTGTTTTAAGTGCAAAAACAGCACCAAGTCATAATTCTAAGAGGAAAAGGTTTATGAATGCTAAAAAATATAAGAATGCAAGAATTATAAGAGCATCTAGTGGTGATTGGAGGGTTGTATATGAATTTGAATATCCAGAATATCCAGGTAAGTTTAAAAAGTTCTATGTAAGGGATGGTGTAAATTATATTCATGATGTTCATGAAAAGGAAGTTGCCATCAACCAATTGAAAGATGATATCGATTATGTATTAGCTAATGGATTTAATCCTTTTATGCCAAAGATTTATATTGAAGATCAAATAATTACTACTGAAAAGGAAAATTGAGGTTGAGACCAAACTCAAATCCAAAAAACCTTGGTCTACAGAAATCGAAATGAACAAATTCTTGGATTATTGTACCAAATCCGGACTTGAACCAAATACAATTAGCACCTATGTTTCTTTTATTAATAATTTGAAGAAATGGGTCCAAAATTTACCTGATCCTTTAATACCAATCAGTGAATTAACAGACGTTGATATTCAATCATTTTTAGATTACATGAGACCTAAAGAAATTCGCTTATTAAAGATCCAGGATATTGACATTATTTCAAGACAAATTAAAGTTAATGGAAAGACCGGTTATCGATATTTTCCAATATGTGAAGAATTAATGAATCTAATATCTGAAATGGACCTCATTGCTCAGCCATTAGATTTTTACGTTTTGGGAAAGGTAAAAAACCAAATCATGAACCGGTTTATCATGATTATTTTGCGAGAAGATATCAAACAATTAAGGATAATCTTAAATTAGACTATAATTATATACTGTTTTCTTGGAAACATACAACAGTTGTATCATTAATTACTGTTGGATTTGATGATAATCAAGTTATGACCTTAACTGGCCATAGGGATAGTGCAGGATTTGCGTACAAAAGAGATCTGATTATTGACAATACAATCATGAAAGGTAAAACTATAGATTTTTAAAGCATATAACCAAAACCTTAAACTTGGACCTACATATTATGTAGATAATAAAGGACAAAAAAAACATATTGAAAACTTCAATGGAATTAATACCTATCCTATTTATGACTTAGATTTAAGACTTATTGGCCAGTAGTAGTAAATCATTCACAATAGTTCGATGGAAACCATCCAAACACAACAATTTTCTTCAAATTTCCAGACATAAATGGTTGAGTAATACTATTGCTTAGAATGGAATTCTAAAGCTTTTGCATCTCCTCTTTTGCGAACTCCTTAAAAGATTCAGATTGAAGAAATTTAAGCTCACGCCAATTTATTTCTTCAGTTTTTATTACTCTGTTGATCACGGATTTGCTCATAAAAGTGTCTAACATATTTCATTAAAATACAAATATATTAATATATTTTAATCACATATTTGTATTTATATAGAAGTAAGCTAAAAGATACTTATTACAAAAACTAGTTGGTAGTTAGATTTGGCTAATTTCTCAAATTCCCCATTCGATATGTTTATTAATTGATCTATTTTCATAATGAAATTATCATTTATATCAACGATATCCGCATCTAACATTAATTTACCGCCATTTAAACTAATATCTGTGTATTTTGAAGATTTTCCTTATTGATATCATTAATTGAAATGTATACTCTTTTTTAATCTTTCTTCAATTTTATTGACATTTATCATAATTTATTTATTATCTCTTTTCTCAATTGCAACTTTATCGGAATTAGGTAATTTTAAATCATAAAATTCACCTATTTGCTTAGGTTGAGTAATTAATGCTTCAGCAATAATATTAATAAATCCAAAAATCTTTATAGCAGTTTCACGATCATCCTTCAAATCTAATACACCAGGATGAACAGCATTATTACCTGTAACTCTAACACTATCAAGAGCTTGTTGTATTACAGGGTTTAACCCTTTACTAACAAGTGATTTAATATCTGCATTGATATTTTCACCATTTTCTCCTACTTCTTTACACAATTTTTGGAGGGCTAATCTTAAAATGGCAACAGCACCTCTAGGAGACAAATTTACTATTGATGCAGCTTCTAAATAGTCATTTTTTATTGATTCTGTTAAATCATCATTTGGCTGAGGTACATTTCCATAATTAGGATATAACATTGTAAATGAATTATTTAAATCTAAAGGATCGTCAAGAATCCAAATAGAATATTGTTCGCAATGAGTACAAATTGCAACATCTATTGATTCAATATTCAGACGCCAACCCTTTTTTCTATTATTAAGGTTACAATCATTCCATTCCATTTTTGAATAGGCACCACAATGAGGACAATTCGCTGCCTCTGCATTATGAGTTAAAGAAATATATTTCATTACAATTTTATAATTAGTTTGTTATTTAAAAATAAAAAACATGGTGGACTTGCCACCATATCATCAATCCATTTATAGTAAATATGGAGTTGGTTTCAGAATTAATTGCAAAATCAAATATAGAACTAATAAAAAAAGTTCCACTACCTGCAAATAATTCATAGATTTGTTTTGGTTGCTCAGCTGCCTTGGCTGAGATTGGCCATAGATAAAAATATTCATTTTTGTTATTTAGAGCCTGATGTTCGAGATCAGGCTTTATTTTTTATCATTAATTTAATACTCCAAAGAAAGCTTATTTATGGAGTTTGTCAATAATCATCGAATTAAGTATCAAAAACAGTGTCTCTCCATGAGGAACTCTGTTTACAAAGAATCAATAAATAAATAATAAATCAAAACTGAGTTATGAACAGTGTGGTTATAAGAACTTTTTAAATATTTGCAATTGATTAATATATAGAAAAAACTAATTTTTAGTGTTTTCCTTTGATAAATAATATATTTGAAATAACCACTCTACTACTCAATTATGGAAAATAAAAATGAAATTTTTAAAGATCCGGAAGGATATTATGCCCTTAGTTTACCAAGTAGTTGGAAATATATTTTTAAGAAAGGAGAAAACAAGGTACTTAATCAGTTCACTGTTGATGAAGAATGTATTTTTCAAATTAGCAGCAGCCCATTGGAAGCAAAACATTTTGAATTAATAAATTCTAACGAATTAATTCCCAATGACCTAAACCTTCCCAACATAAGTTTTGTTGAAACATATAGATCATTAGATAATCGTGAGTTTTATTATTGGTCAGCAATAATTGGAAATAGATTTTATTTGGCAATATTTTTTTTTAATCTCCAAAAAAAACAATCTAAAAAAATTGGTCTTGAATTACTTTCTGCAAGACTTGCATTACAGAATATAATAATATTAAAAGATGTAAGTAATTTGAAGTGCCCTTACTTTGTCGAATCAAATAAGAATAAAGACTATCAGGATATTGAGAACTGGAAAAATACTCCTAAAAATTTCAAAAAAATTTATTCTTCAGAACATATTGAAAAAGAACAATTAAATATTATCAGCTTAAAACATAAAGAAATTGAGGTAGCAAAAGTCTATGCTCTTTTAACATTGAAAATTTCTCACCAACCCAATGGGTTTTTTAGTGCTTCAAAAATAGGAAAACCTTTAGACAATCCTATATGGTGGGATTTTATTATGGAAAGCGATAAAGGATATATTCAAATTTGGAGAACAGTCCATACAATTGAAATAAGATATTCGTATGATGGCGAATTTGATGTGATTTCTTTCTTTAAATTAAATATAAAAAAGTATTTAAAAGAGATTAATAAAAAACTACAAACTTTTGAGAAACATGTGACATACATAAATCATTATCAAAGTTATCATGAATGTACAGAAACGCTTTGGGAAGAATTGTTAAAAATAAACATTACTCCTCCTACTTCAACACATGGACACCTAATTAACCAAGGAAATCTTGATGAATATCGCAATCAATTAATTGATTTCAGAAAAAATAGCGTAAAATTCCATGCTTTAGCAAAATCATTTGTTTTAAACTCGGCATTTAAAATTGAATCCTTCTTAAACTTAATTATTAGAATTGGTAGTAGAAATGAATTAAAGTTGTATCCAGAGGTATTAAAAGGTTTCTTAAATCAAAATTTTAATCACAAATTGAAAAACTTAAATTATTATACGAGGATTTTCAAAGATGATTTAGATTTAGGTGATGAAACATTTAGAAGGACTTTAGAGTTAATGAACTTACGAAATAAATATGTTCACAACGACGAAGATAAACTTCACAACAAATTAGGTGAAGTTTATTTTGATAGGGATATCCCATTATTCGAGATAGATACCGATAGACCTGCAGTAGAAACTATAAAGAAAATGTATCATAACCCTAATTTAGAGATGGTAAAAAAATCATACTCTACAGCAAATGACTTTACTAATAAGTTAGTCAGTAATATACATGATGATTATCGAGAAAGCATAGTTGATTTAACGAGGAATAACCCAATAAGTTACAATGAGAAAATTGGAATTTACTCTTCTTTTACGGGAAATATTTCATTGGATTTCTTCACAGAATTAAAATCAAGTGACCCTACTTAAAAAATTGCCGGCTATCTCACGACCACTGGCACACTAACCAATTATAAACCTGAATTATGAACGATAAAAAAAACTCTACATTGTCCTTAGTAACCCCACACTTAAAGACCAGCATCTCGCTTTTCTTGATTGGTTGAGGAAATATATTCGGTCAACTTAAAGAACTCTTTATGGGTGATTTTACCATCTCGACCTTTCCATCTTTTCTTTAATGGTCTAATACCCTGACAAAGAATTTTGAGATACTCACACATTTCAATTATCTTTCTTTCAACTTCATTATTTGCACCTGTCCTAGAACCAATCTTTGATGAAACTCTTACACCTTTCGATTCGTTATGAAAATTAGCTTTCTTAATCAACCAAGACGCTTCAACAATTACTTCTTTGATGAGTTCTTTCATTGAGACCAATAAGTCAAATAACTGGAAGAAAGAAAGGGCATAAAGTTCCAACGTTTTATTTTCTCTTTGATAAATGGCTATTCCATTGTTATCAACATTTGGATCTATGCCAATTATCATCCCCTTTTTAATATTCAATTTTAACAATATTTTAATATAAAATACAATTATATTAATATATTATTACTTCAAATTAGCTTGATTCATTCTCCTCAGAAATTAAAATAAAAATTCCATGACCAGTATCCCATATTATTACCAGAGAATAAATAAGAGTTGCAAGAGATACGGAATTAAATAAGACATCTTTATATTGAAAGTTAATAACTTCGCTGGTAGAAAGGGTCGAACTTAGAAACGCAACTATGATAATTGTAAAAAATTCTAACAATGAGAATTTCATTTCTAAAACTATTTGTTTAATATCTAAATTATCAATTGTCTTTTGTATTTCGCTTAATTTACTTACTAGAATTGATAAAACGGCTACATTAAGTCCGAAAAGTGTGATTAATGTAGTCATTAAATCTTTGGATAAATAAATTACAACAAACTCTGACTTCAGCCAACTACTAACCAATAATAATCCGAAAGAAATTAAAACGTAAAGTAGTAGATTTTTTATTATTCTTATCATTCAACGATTTCTTTATAAATTTTTATCAGCTGATCTGGAGCGCCTTCAAGATCAATTTCCCGAATTTGTAAAATTACTGGTTTTTCCTCTGTATTTATTATTCGTTTTAATCCTTTTATTTTCATCTTAATATTACCCCCGCCCTCTGAAGAATATTCCACCATACCACTAATCTCTTTATTCGATCTATTGATTTCTTCCAAGACACCGTGGTCTGGTGCTTCAATCGCTACTTTAGCTTTATGTGCATTTGTCTTTTCTTGTAATTTTCTAAACGCTTCAGGAATAACTTTAGAAATACTAGCTAAATTGGGTTTAATAAATTCAAATTCTATTTTTTTTATTTCATGTCTGTGATCATCGACATATGTCCAAAAATCTCGAACATCAAATAATTTTTCTATTTCGACATTCAGACCATATTTCTTCAATTCTCTATTCAACACTTTAAAAAGTACATTTTTTGCAGCATCTACCGCGTAAAATGCCTCTGAATTTTGGCTTATCGCTATTTTCTGGATATTTTTATCATTATTAATGATTACGTAAACGTAAGGTTCATGCTCAAATACACTTTCCTTAAAGTTCTTCACAATCTTAGTTTTTTTAGGATTTGCAATCTTTATCAAAAAATAGTTTCCGGATTGATCAAATAATTCCATAGGATTACTCGCAGTGCCTAAACTCAATTTTTCCAAAATAACTTTTTCAAAAAATTCATTTTTTTTCTCCTTAATAAGTTTTGGAGAAAGCTTAACTCCATCGAATAATTCTAATTGCGCTGAATTGCTTTCAATAGGATTCAGATGATATCGAAACAAGCAGAAATTTATTGTTTTAGATTCAATCATAAGTTTAATAATTTGGTTTATTTACAAATAAACTAAAATTTTGGACACAAATAAACTTGGGTCTGAATCTTAAATAATATTTTTTTAATGAAAAATAAACTTAATATATTAATCTGGAGTTTGACATCTATTATAATCGGATTTTTTGGGGGAATTGGATTCATTGAAAATTGGTTAATTTTAAATAAGCATTTTGATAAATCACAATATTTTGAAGTTCCATTAAACCCAAATGCTTGGGGAACCGTTGCAGAATGGATGACATTATTGGTAGCTGTTATTTCTGCATATTTAATCATAATTACAATTAAAGAACAAAAGAAAACTAATAATATTTCATACTCTCAACATAGGAGAACTATATTACCAAAATTTGAACTATCTCAAACAAGGCATGCTGTTGTTTTAAATGAAGGTTTCCTAAATATTAGATTAGTAGATAACGAATTATACGATTTAGATATAGAGTTTTTCAGCAATACCTTTACAAACACAAGGGATATATTACCTCGACAATTAAATCCAAACAATCTGGTTAGTCTTCATATAAACGAGGTAAACAGGCACCATGTTGGAACATTGTTATGTTGTTCAATATCTTTCAATGATAATGAGGGTAATCATTATATGCAATCACTATTTTTAACTAATTCTATTTCATATCGCTTAACTGCTCCTAGTTTGATTGAACGCTAATTCCCTTAACATTCATTGTATCTATATTCAAAAACAAACCCTGTTGCTCAATTTGGCCTTTAGCTATTAGTTTCCATAGAATATTACATCCTAGTTGAGCAAGAGTGGAATTTATAAACATATCCTGCTTTGTTAAAGCCTTAGCTAAAGAGCAGCTAGGTCCCTGATCTTCTTCTTTAATAGATTTCAAATCGAATAATTGGTCGACATTTTTTAATGCTAGCTTTCCAATATGAAAAGCAGAGCCTAATACAACCTGGTCTATATTTCTGCTATTTCCAAAGTCTAACCAATACAATAGACTATTGTTATCTAATGATTTATTTAGAAATGAGGTATCTTTTTTTCAAAGATTATACCTGAATCCTGGAACTATTATTATCAGTACAGGTAATTACAAAGTTTGATGGCTTTCCATTATAGTTTTTTGGAACTGCCTCCCTATCAAATCTGAAGAAACGGTTGATACGTGTGATTGAAGAAATTGCTTTGTTAACTCCCAAATCAGTTGGAAAAAACATTTGTCTTCCAATATTTGCTTCAAATACTTTGTCGGAATCAAAATGCAATAACATGAATTCCTGGATGACCCAATGCAATCAAACCTGTATTTATTCGAGCAAGACAAGATAGTACTTGCGTGCCGCTACCTCCTATTCCAATAACTGAAATTGTTAACAAATGGATTGGCTTAATTATATATGGATGTGTGATGTGTTTTTTCATTATATTTTTAAAAAATTATGATTTATATTCTAACTGCTAAATTTTTCCTAAATAACTCTTTACATGTAGGCGAAGTTTATAAAATAAATGATGATATTTATCTTTATTAAAGTAATACAAATGGATTTACTGATGCTTTCGACATAATTAAAAGAGATATGGTAGGGTTTTCACCCACTTCTCCACAATTCAACGAACATGCAAAGATTGTAGGGGAATTAATTGACGAAAACTTACTTCCATAAATCCTCTAATTTTTTCTTTTTTTCGTTTTATAGGATATACAAATGAAAAGCTTGCTGCAATGTTAGAACATCGCGCAAAATTTGATTTCAATATCGATTAAATAAAAAGGCTTGCTAGAACACATCGGTCGAGCATCATATATGATCACATTAGCCTTTAAATATATTTTGCAAAAACAACAGCCGAAACTACTGGAGGACTTTATCTGATTAAGCCCTATATGGGTGAAAAAGAGATTGGGGATTTATTCGAGACTAGAAAGGAGAAAGAAGAGGAGCTTCTGGACCACATAAATGATTTTAAAGAATTTGTTTGGACTCATTGGGATTCAAATAACGGAATAAGATATAGAATGAGAACAAATGAAATTTTCAAAAAAATAAGAGAAGAATCTGGTTTATCTCAGGTTCAAATCGCTGAACTTGTTAAAGCAACTCAAGGAACGATTTCTAATTTAGAAAAATCGTTTATGGCCAATCCTACTTATGATATTTTAAAAGGATATATAACTAAAGTAGGTGCCAATCCAATTTTCTTATTTGGTATTGACACCTCCGCTCCCCCTATTATTCATCCATCCATTCAGAAGGACCGATTAACAGGTAAAAATGAGGACAAAGTAAAAAATGAGTTAATCAAAGAATTAGAAGGAACTATTAAGAAACTTAAAAGTTTGTAATATGGCTGAGAAAATTAGACTTAAAACGATCAATAATAAACAATACTATTATACTTTAGTTGAGTTAAATACGGGAGAAATTGAGATTGGAGAGTGTAATATGGAATATTTTGATAAAAATCAAATTCATTTAGAAGATGGGGATTATCCCAAAGAGTGGTTTGAACAAGTAATTCTCGCTGCACATATTGTTCCTCCAGGTGAGCCCACGCCGGTTACCACTTATAGAGGAATGAAGTTAAAAAAGGAATATAGAAAATATAAAACACAAGAAAATTAGCACAAAAAACAGCACCATAAAATCACGAAAAAACTCGCTGTTTCCAAGGACTAACCAACGTCTAAACTATATAAACACACAATGGCAAAGAAACCTCAAATTCGAATCCCGCCCACTTTCAGTAAACAATAGAAATAACAGAAGGTAACCTATCGTTTTTCATTTAAACCATAATTAAATGAAGAAAAACATAGGAGTATAAAAAGCGTAAAATATTGAAAATCTCGTCACACTTTTGGCACACTTTTAAAAATCAGTATTGGTTTGGACTCCAATTTTTACATATATACCCCCTTGTAAATTTTCGTGTCCTAATTATTATATTTTATTAAGAGCTTTAGTAGTAAATTATGGAAATAGACGAAGACCTATAATTTGAAATTAATGCCGATGGACAGTTCATCAGAATCACGCCAATCGGCAAAATGCATGCTAATTCAAACCAATCGATTAAACACTCCCCTTCCACTAGTAATAAAAGTTAATATATTGCATAAATAATAACATTAGTTGTCTTGAAAAACGACACTCCAGTTATTAATAATTTCACAAATGGAACAAGCGAAAGGAATTATTATACCTATTGTTGCAGACTTTGTTTTAAGTCCTGACACTATATATAGCGAAAAGCTAACCGGAATTTATTTTCAAACAGAAGACGAACAATATGGTCGTATAACTTTTGAGAACTTAGATGCTTTGAAAATTTGTAGGGGTGAAAATTTGCCATTCAATTCTAATTGGGAGGAAGGACAAGAATATCCTTGGGTCTATAAAGTTGAAAATTCAAAGTGGCTGAAGGAACGGTTCGTTTATGAGAATGAAAATTATGGCAATTTATACGAATTCGGAAATAATGTAAATGAAATGCTAACGGAGTTTTCACACTATCTTTTCAAATTTCACGACCAATTCGTAGAAGTTATTGCTAGAGGCTTTTGGTTTGAGCAGGACAAAAAAAGTTTGTATAATAGAGAACTCCAAGTTGGACATCCATTTTTAAACTTAACAGAAAGCAATAAAGAAGAGTATGTTTCACACAATTTGACTTGCCAAATAAGAACAAATCCAAAATCGCAAGACAAACTAATTTCAGATGCAATATTTTGCTCGCAAAAGCTTATAGAATTTGCATTGGAACTGGACGGCAATGCATCGATAGACCATTCCTTAATTTTATCATACAGAAATGGAAAATTGACTAGCAGTCTCAAAGGATATTTTGGGAAACAAATTGCGGAGTTTAATGGAGTTGCAAAATTTGAGGATGTAAAACCTTACATTGATAATTATATGAAAGAGGTTTCTGACAGACGAAAGCAATTAGGAAAATAAACAACAAACCGAGACTGTAACGTAAACTGTGTCAGAGGAATAATTCAATAAGATTATTTATATTCAATTATTCAAACGACACGGTCATGAAAGAAAAAGACCCATTCGACTTTGAACGCTTCAAGGCAGAAGCTATGCAAGGTCTTTACGAAGGTAAAAGTTTATCTCCCAATGATGGCGTCCTAGCGCCGTTAATGAAGCATCTGTTGGAATCGATGATGGATGGAGAACTGGAAAACCACTTGAACGAAGAGAAAGCTTCGGGCAATAGCAATCGTCGAAATGGCAAGACAAAAAAGACAGTCCGAGGTCTCAATACCGGAACTTTTGAGCTGGAGACAGGTCGGGATAGATCGGGAACGTTCGAGCCTAAAGTAGTACCTAAGAGACAATTAATCATCACTGAACAGCTTGAGGGACATGTGTTGAGCATGTATGCCAAAGGAATGAGCACACGGGCGATAAGCGAGTTTATACGCGAAATGTATGCAATGGAGATCTCTGCCACAGAAATATCGCGTATTACAGAAAGCGTGCTTCCAGCGGTAAATGAGTGGCGTAGCAGGCCTCTTGAAGCTGTTTATCCCTTTGTATTCCTAGACTGTATGCACATCAAGGTTCGCCAGAATGGAACTGTTGAATCGAGGGCTATCTATAATATCCTGGGAGTTGGTATGGATGGTAGAAAAGATCTGATTGGTCTTTATAGCTCAGAAAATGAGGGAGCTAAGTTCTGGCTTTCAGTTCTTACAGATTTAAAGCAACGTGGCGTTGAAGACATCCTTATTGCTTGTATTGATGGTCTAAAAGGGTTCCCTGAGGCCATAGAAGCTATTTTTCCAAAAACAAAGATCCAGTTGTGTATTGTTCACCAGATCAGAACAAGTATGCGTTACGTAACCGAAAAAGACAAGAAGCTTGTCATGGAGGATCTAAAACCGGTCTATAAGGCTGTGAACGAAGAAATGGGATATGAAAACCTACTGTCTTTTGAAGAAAAATGGGGCAAGAAATACCCACTTGCTGCCAAATCCTGGATGGATAACTGGACCAATCTTTCTACTTTCTTTGAATACGAGGATCAGGTTCGCAAGATTATATACACCACAAATCCAATCGAGGGAATGCACCGTCAGATACGAAAAATTATTAAATCTAAAGGAGCTTTCAGCTCTGAACAGGCGCTCATGAAATTGATGTATTTAATTATTAAAGATATTGCAAAAAAATGGACGATGCCAATGCATAACTGGGGCTTGACCATATCCCAACTTTATATTAGATTTGGGGATAGACTCAAATTAGAAAGAGGTTTTTAAGATTTAAATCCAATGACACAGTTTGAGTTACACTCCCAACAAACCAGCGAGAAAATCAGCGTAGGTTTTAATTTCCATCTGAAACCACATCAATGCCCGACACAGCTTTTTTTGCTTCCTCTGCTAACCTTTTAATCCGTTTTTCCCACTATTTGTTAGCCCTTCTGCAATAGATGCATTCAAATTATTTATTAAATCTTTTATTTTCTTCTTTGCTTCACCCTACCATTTTCGCAATATTGCTTTAAAAACCCTATCAATTACAATTAAAACCCTAATTATTCGGGATGTAGTTGGATTCGAACCTCAATTCAGAACTTACTTCTGAGATATTAAACCCTTTACTTATTTGGACATCTCTAAGCTTTGTTAGGTCCTCATAAGAAATGAAATACATTTTGTCAACTTGAATATAAGGTTTATTGAGATTTTCGACAAGAATAGTTGGAATAATTCTCAACATTTTTCAACATGGTATCATTACGTTCTATTACGGTTTTGAAACTAAAGTTTTCGCTAGTAGTTCTACCCTCAATTTCCCCCGAATAGTTACTGCCATTTACTACCAAATTCCAACTAGTAGTTACTAGCATTTATTTGAAATACCTACTGCAGATTAGCGCATTATTGTCCGGTTGCATTTAGTCGCATTTAGTCTCAATTTATAAGTCTTTTAGGTTCAGTAGTTTACGGAAAATTACTGCAGACTACGAATGATATAGTCAATTATTGCCATTTTTCGACGTATTTCGACATATTAGTTTAAAACGAAAACCCCGACCAAATAATGAAGGGACGTAAAACTCAATAAATAAATTCAAGATTAGATTTTTTTAAGATGCAGCTTGAATTTACCTTTTACAACATCAAATCCATCCTTTGCCGCAAACGATGGAATGGAGAATTCAAAAGTGCCTTCAATATCCTCAGCTCCATTTTCTTTCTTTGTTATTTTGGTAAAATAAACCTTACCATCTCCAAAAATGTATTGGGAGAAATTTAAGTATTGATTATACCTTATAAATGAAAGGCCATCGCTTTCGTATGTTGAATAATATTCATCTCCCTTATTAACAATCTGTTTCCCTGGAATGGATTTAATAACATACTCATGGTTTAACAGGATCTCGTCACCTACTGGTATCTTGATAAAGATAGTATGTTCAGCCCTATCCTTAGATCCCTTCTTATTCATAGAAGCATTTAATGTAATAAACCTAACTCCTTTTGCATATTGGGGGAGGTCATAATAATAATATTCAAGGTCCAGCCCCAGACGTGGGTTGAATGAAAACAATCTGCCTTGCTGAATAAAGGTTTCTCCCTTATAGGTTATTTCGACATACTTATCATCTGGAAGTGGGTTTCCTTCTTTGTCGCAGCTATAGAAAAGAGTTGTTGAAAGTAATAATAGAAATAATGTAAGAGTGGTTAATGCTTTATTTTTCATTTTAGAACTGGTTTTTGAATGAAACGAAATCTTTAGCCGGAATGCTACATTATTAAAATGTTTTTTGAATTAAAACAAGAAGTTACTTTTTAATTAAGTCAGGGCTATTAAACAAAAATCCCCTCAGATGGAGGGGGTAATAAATACCTTTTTATTTCTTCAATATAGGGGCATTCGCCAATTTTTCTATACACAAATCTTATACCTAAACCTACAAAATTACTATAATTTAAAAAATATCCTTTAACAGACCAATCAATTCCCCCCTCTACTAGTAATAAAAATTAATATATTGTACAAATAATAACGTTAGTTGTCTTGAAAAACCACAATCCAGTTATTAATAATTTCACTAATGGAACAAGCGAAAGCAATTAGGAAAATAAACAACAAACCAGCGAGAGAAACGACCATAGGTTTTAATTTCCATCTTTTAGCATCTCCCATTGGGGATTGTCGAAGGAAATCCTGTCCTTTAATAAAAAAATATCAAAGCAGCTGAAGTTTGTAGATAATTAGAATTTTCTGATTATATGAGAATAATTGGATGAAAGAAAACAACCCAAATATAATTATATACTTTCTCTCTACACTCGTAATAAAAGTAATAAATTGCATATATAATAATGATGATATACCATCCGCAACCCGCCTTGCATATCATCGTGCAGACACGATAAATTCAAGCGTATATGACGACACATCAAGAATTGGAAATATGGCAATACCTAGAAATTTTAAGTAGACCTAACAAGACTTGGTTTTTTGCAAAGGGTGACACTGATAAAAAAATTGACGCATTGACAAAAATTGCCAATGTCGGTTCCCCAAGTATTATTTATAACTTAACAGAGCTTCTAAAAGATAACAATAAAGAAATAAGAGAAACCACTTCAAATACAATTATTCACCTATTCAAAAAGAATGACAGCAAAAAAGGACACTATGCAACTCTTAAACACTGTAATATTTCAAGAAGTGATATTGACTTTTATGAAGCAAATTTTCCAAAGGAACAATATATAGAATTATTGGCAATTAGTTCCTTTAATGGAAATGGATACGTCAGAGAAAAAGCAGTTAAGAAACTCTCTAAGGTTGCCAGTTCAAGAGCTATACAATTTTTAATCTATCGTTTAGCTGATTGGGTTTTGCCAGTTCAACAAGCTGCCTTAAATGGATTAGAAAACTATAAAACAACCAATTACATTGATTGCTTAATTGAAAATTTGCCAATTTTTGAGTGGCTACAAAAAGTTGAACGGACAGACTTAAGTGGAGTTTACAAAGACATTATTGAGTTCGTTGCTTCCACAAATAGGCCATATATAATTGGCAACTTCAAAAAATATCCAGACAAACTTAGAATTTTATTAGCAAGACACATTTCAAATTTGCCTAGAAACAATTCTCAAGAATTAAACCTGTTCTTAAGTGATAAACATTTTTTAATTAGGAATCTAGCAATAAGCCATTTTGATAAACTTCAGCAACCCCAAATCGAGCAATTACTGATTGACAAGTCAGCGATTGTCCGACTTCAAACTCTTTATTGCTTAAAAGATCAAAAAGACTTTGAAACTACTGTAAGGAAGTTTTTATCGGACTATTCTGCTACAATAAGAAATTTTGCAAGGTTTTCATTAAAACAATCAAATATAAACTTTGCTAAATTTTACAACGACAATTTACAAGTAAACAGAGAAGTCATTGGGTCATTAAGTGGACTTGCAGAAACAGAAGGTAAACAGTACTCGGAAACAGTTAAGCCATATCTGAAGGACAATAGAATAAAAGTTAAAAAGACAGCTTTTTTAGCACTATGCAAGCTTGATGAAGAAAGTGCCTATTATTTTGCTTTAGCCAACCTTGGCAGCCAATATCATGGACTTAGAAACTTAGTTATAGAATTTTTATCTCATATTCCGAGACCAGAAATTTTGACAAAGGCAAAAAACATTTACGAAATAGGTAATTATGAATTAAAAAAGTCAATGCTAAAACTCTTTAGCAATGTTGGCGGAATGACAGCAATTCCATATTTGATGATTGGAACAATAGACGAAAACGAGAAAATAAGACAATTGGCTTTTGGTTATTTACATATTTGGAAAACACGATCACTAAGACTATTCTCAATACCAAAACAAGAGGAAATTGAAAGAGCAAAACAGATTTTCAATTTTGTAAATGATACACACCTAGTAAAAAAATATTTTAATATAAACCCGGTAGAAGGACTTGACTTTTACTTCAAATAACAGACGCCCACTAATAAAATTGGAAACGATTCACCTTCCCCCCTCCCCACCGTCAAAAAAAGTTAAATTTCTGACCCCTTATCTACATTTTCCGTAAATTACTTTATAAAAAATCTGGAAATGAAGCATCTATACTCACTGGTTTTCCTTCTTACCATCCTTATTCTACCTGCAGAATCACAAGATTTATCCGCAGAAGAAATCAAAGATTTAAATCAAGAGATTATTGCCCAATTATTTCCAGGCACTTTGAACAAAGAATTAAAATTCGACTTCAAACAGCCCTTTCAGGAGGTTATGGTACCAATTAATGATAGCATTAAACTAAACGGGCTTTACTTCCCTACAAAACATCCCAAAGGATTGATTTTTTATCTTCATGGCAGTATTGGAGATTTGGGAGAATGGAGTAAAATTGCACCTATTTATACCAACTTCCATTACGATCTTTTTATGATTGATTACAGGGGTTATGGCAAAAGCGATGGTGAGTTTTTAACAGAAGACCAATGGTATGCAGACATGCAAATGGTTTACGAATTCATCAAAAAGACATATGCTGATGAATCAAAGATCATTATTCTTGGGCAATCCCTAAGAACAGCAGCTGCTAGTTATCTTGCTGCACACAATAACCCTGGTAGACTTATTCTTCAGGCACCATTCTATAATTTTAAAGATTGGACGTATGCGCTTGACCCAAACCTAAACTCCAGCATTTTGGACTTAAAACTTGACAACCGAAAATATCTTGAACAAACAAAAGCACCGGTTACTATCTTCCATGGAGACCATGATAAAGCAGTATATTATGGATCCTCGGAGAAGTTAAAGGAAACTTTCAAAAAAGGAGATCAGCTTATCAGGCTAAAAGGAGAAGGACACAATGACTTTACGAAAAACCCACAATACCTAAAAGAAATAAAGAAAGTCCTGAAATAACATTAGATTTTTTGGAATTTTCATTTGATGAAAACTCCACCCCTCTTCCCTAACTCCCTATTTCGATCCACACCCATTTCGCCTTCAACCCTAATTCACTTTTCTCGCGCATTCTTGCCACAACTCCTTCGGACTTCTGTCGGAGCTTAACCGCAAAAATTCGAACAAGGTCAGGCAAATGTCCGAAGAAGGTCCGGACAAGGTCCGGCAGAACTGGCTATTTGAACAAAATATGGATAAAATTTTTTAGGAAAATGCTCTCCTATTTAGGCTCATGCTGATGGCAATACCCATTGACATTTTTGGTCATATGCTTGCAGCGGGTTCCTTTTTTGGTGGTTCCTTTACATTGGACGGATCTGCTGTTGGCACCTTGGGCTTCCCCGGCTTTGATGCCTAAGCCTTTACTCGAACCTGTACTTACAAAGCCTCTTTGATTTATTTGGTCGGGATGACATTGAGAACATGCGGTAAGTCCTAATTTCTTAGCTTCAGAAATGCTCATTCCATGAGATACATTTTTGACATAACGGCAGGTTGCAGTGTGATATTTACCACCTGATGGAGTTTTATAAACTGTCTGAGCAGATAAGCAATAGGCAGACAGCACAAATAAAATGCTAAGTAGATATTTCAAGTTAACAATTAGTTTACACAAAGGTAATTACAAAAACCCAACAAATAAACTAATACGGTTTTTTAGGTAAATATCTACTTAGGTCATCTTAAATTTATTGAGCCTCTTCGATGATGATCTTGGAAATATTGATTTCCTTGGCATCATCTGAATCTAAAATCAATTCCTTGTTATCCATCCAATATTTATCGGATTTTTCTTGGTCCTGGGCGTTATAGGCTGAAACGAAAACATGACCATTCTTTACAAATAAATTATCTAGCATCATTTCATTAGCTGGGAGATCCAAATGTTTCTTACCATCCTTCCAAACCACTATTTTTGCATTACTTTCATTTCTAAAACTCACCGCAACATAAGTAGTACTTCCTTCCATGAAAGTTCTGATATTACCAACATCAACCCGATTCACATCATTGGTCTTTGCAATGGATTGATAGAGTTTGTTATTCTTATGGATAGTTATATAAGGGTCTTTATTATTTCTATTAAGGAGATTTATTATGAATAAATAGGTGTCATTTTGATGAAAAATGACGTTTTGCATAGTTTCAGGGTATTTCTTTTCCATGTGGATCTTACCATTTTTCCAAAGTGTGGAATTTTCCATATGCCCTAGAACATACACTTCATTATTCATTCCTCTAAACTCCCGAATATCAGGTTTTTTGTTGTTTCGGATTTCAAGTGGCCATAATTTTCCATTTTTCAAAATATCAGTGGAGCTAACTTTATTATTCTCGTAAACTGTTCTTTTTACATAGATATCTTTTGAATTGGAAACATAGATCATATTTCCTGTAGCAAAGACATTTTGTTCAAGGATATGTTTCTTACCATTGACCCAATAAACTGGTTTTCGAGAAGTTACATCCGAGCCAACAGCACCTTCAAATCCAGTTACGTAGATATCCTGTCCGAGCATAAAGGCATCGAGGACATTACCCCCATTTTCTGAGCCTTCCAAGTAGTTGATTTTTCCATTAAACCAATGTACTGGTCTACTTCCTAAAGGATCCCCTTCCTTTTGAACATTTCCAAATGCATGAACTTTAAGCCCTTTATAGAACTCCTCGAATTCATCTGGTTCGCCCGAGTCATCAGGGTGCTTATCTTTTTTACAAGAACTCAAAGTAAATAAAACAGCAAATAATAAAATAGTTAAGGATTGAATGGAAATTATCTGTCTTCTCATAGTGTGATGTATTAAGGATTCAATAGATAATATTCTAAAATGAATTTTTGAATATTAATTTTCCTCTGAAACAAATATGCCTAGTAATTGGTAGAGAAAAAAACAAATGACTGGCATTTTTATATAAAAAAAGCAGCCCTGAAACCAGATTTCTAATAATCTGACTTCAGGACTGCCTATTTTTATCCTCTTTTCAAATCCCAGAAAAGGGATTCAAGAATTAAAATATAATACGTTTATCTAGCCATTCAGCCGTTCCAGCATTCTCATTCGGACTTCCGTTTGGTGGTTGATCAATTTGTCATAATCCGAGGCCTTATCTGTAAGCTTGATAGTCACGACAAATAGTTCAATGGACAAAAAGAAGAAAAAGAAAAGCAGATATACTGTCAATCCAATTTTCGAACTTGTAATAACTTCATGCAGGATATTTAATTCATCGATAAAACCAGATGACTTCCTAAGGTCCTTTTCCTTATTCGCACGTATCGAGTCCAGGGAGCCGATGGTTTTGAATTTCTGACCGTTCAGAACATTGATTTGTTCATTAATCTGTTCCAATTCCCTTTTTTTAGGGTTTTCGTTCACCATTTTATTAGTTGAATTGGTACTATTAATTCTATTCCCTTGATTATCACGTGTTACCGAAGTATTGGTATAAGAAGTGACGATCACTGGATTTTTCTGTAAATCTTCGGACACGACTTTTTGCCTGGCCTCCAATTGTTGAATACTGGCATCTATGCTTTTCACCTGTTCATCGACATCATTTTCAGAATTTTTGATAGCGATTTTAACGCGATCTTCCATTATCTGAGTTTTCTTAAGTTCGATATCATCCTTAAAGATAATTTGATCTAAGATAAAAGATCCTAGAATTGCCATCACAAGTGCAAGAGCAACCCGGAAGGTAACGGACCATTTATTGACTTTAGTAGAAAGGATAATAATTCTTTCAATCTGAATAACGACAAAAGCAGCGATGACAGATGCAAGAATACCTCCTACTACACCGACATTCAGATATCGAACAGCGAATGAATAGGCAATAAACATCCAAACCAGGACAATCAATAACACGGCAGAGGTAAATTTTTTGACAGCTTTCGAGCTTTGTTCACTAGAATGTTGAACTAAATAATAGTTATAACCTGTAAGGAAACAACCAAATTTAAGCCATGGGTTCTTTTTCATGTTAAAACTCTTTAGACAGTAGGGTTCTTTGTGTTATTGAGGCTAGACCTTTGGTAAATCCTCTATTGTAGGCAAGAATAGCTCTTTCAAACAAACCAGAATCCGTTTTTAGGGATTCTTCGATATCCACAACTTTTCGGATATGGTTTTCAAGGTCTTCTTTTTTGGTTACGAGTTCTTCAACAAGATCCACCAATCCAGATCTTTTGCGGGAATTGATATGAAATTCCAGTTCCTTTAGGAAAGAATCGTGATAGGTTTTAACCTTAGAAATAATAATTTCGAGGTCGAATTTTATCAAACGGAGGTTATCGTCTTTATAACGTTCATCTGGGCTTGTTAGAGCATCATTGAAGCCTTTAGTTTCAAAATCAGACTGAAGGTAAGAATAGATGGCATTGATACCTGTAAAGGAACTAATTGGCGCTGTCCAATCTTGATTGAGGTCTTTTTCTACAAAAATATCCTCTGGAATAGGTGGTAAATGGCCATTGAGCAAAGCATCTTCAGGAGAGCTTTCATTTTGTTTTTTCTTAAAAAAATTAAATAGACCCATTAGATTAAATGTATTTGGTTGGAACTTTATATTTACGGTGACCTCGTTTATGGCACAAGGCACAAAGAGTAATCAAAAGATTGCTGGGATAGTCCCAAGGTTCTTTAAATTGGTTAAGCCGATTGATAAAATGATACTGACGGTGATGGACTTGTAATTGGTGGACATCTTGACAAATGACACATCTATTTTGATCCCTCTCCATGATTGCTTTACGCTTTTGTTTCCACCTAATATCAAACAGGGTGGCGCCATAAGTACCATGAGTATCTGGAGTATTCATCGACAAAAAATTAATAATTTGTAAGCTCGCGCTTGTTAGTTTGGGGCTAAAGTAATAAGAGTTCTCAAAATATTTTCCAGAAGATCTGCAAAACCGGTTAGGTTTGGCAAATAAATTAATTTTTGTAGCGAAATGATTATTTTTTCAAAAATTAGCTATTTAATAAAATTTCTTAGTAACTTAAACTATTCTTTATAGATATTACTTGAAATTGATAGTTAAACACACATCTAATCCTTGCCACTTAGCAGGTTCTAGCTTTTCCCTAAATTATTTGCAGTAGTCTTTTCAGACAATCATCCTCTATCAGGAATTTTGATTTGCTATATCCCTTGAATTTTTCCCGAAACTATTTCAATCCTTGCGTTTTTTAAGATTTTATTAATCTAAATAATATTGAAATGGAATTACTTGAAAGCATTTTAAGTATGGATCCGAATTATTTGATAATCGGATTACTGGCTCTCTTTTTTACCTTGGAGCAGATTAGTTCTAATCCATTTTCCTTCAAAAAAAGAGGGGAACATCTGATTCAAAACATCCTGTTTCAGATCACACTAACCTTGATGAACCTATTTTTTGTTGTGCTCCAGGTCTACTGTATCGAGTGGCTCAACAATCATAAAATAGGCTTATTATTTTATGTTCAGCTGCCATTTTGGGTGAAGCTAATTTTGAGCGTCATGCTGTATGATTTTTCGACCTATTGGATTCATCGGGCAGCACACAAGGTTCCCTTACTCTGGCGGCTGCATCGTGTACATCATAGCGATACCAGCATGGACTCCTCCAGTAGTTTTCGGTTTCATCCCTTGGAGATGATCCTCGTCTATCAAACCGGAAATATCTTATCAGCAGGAATCTTCGGGACAGATATTCTATCCTTAGGATTATATTACTTTATCCTCTATATCTTTCTTTTCTTGGAGCATTCCAATTTACATTTTCCGACCTGGCTAAATAAGACTTTCGGGTTAATATTCGTAATGCCAGATCATCATCGGGTCCACCATGATCAAAACCAATTTTTTACGGATAGCAATTATGCTGATATTTTCATTGTCTGGGACCGCATATTTGGAACTTTTAAATCCCTAAAGGTCAAGGATATGAAATACGGATTAATCGAGTTTGATTCAGATGAAAAGCAGAGTTTTTTATATCTGATGAAGAGCCCATTCATCAATATTAAGCGCGTGAAAGGCCAAGATGTTCATTAAATAAATAAAGGGTTGGATAAGAAAATCCAGCCCATTTTATTTGACCTAAAAAAAATAAAGGTCTCTTATTCTAACCCACTAGTTTCCAAGAGCCTATTGCTCAAAGGAACCCTATTGTTCCCTATGGTTTTTGCCATGCTTTTGCTATCCCCTATTCTTTCACTAATAAAATCGGAATCAAAAGCTATACGAGCCTGTCCATTCGAAATAAAATTGCCTCCACCTTTGGAATCATCGATCATGATAATACCAGTCTTACAATTTTTGACATTTCCATCATTACCTAATTCAGCTGAAATAATCATTCCGATGATTGCGGAAGAAGATCCCACCGTGGACTTAACCTTTCCATAAATGGTAAATTTATTACCAGTCCCGGAGATTGCCGTAGTGATACTGGTATCTCTGTTATGTATAAAATTCTCACCATACAAAAGAATACTAAAGTCCTTATTATTTTGGCCTGAGAGTTCAATTTTGGCATCTTGGAAACGATGACCAGGACGATCAGAAGCGATATTACTCGTATCCAGGATATGCGGTTTAATGGCAAATTTACCTTCTACCGTTGGTGGTTTTACACCTGAATGGATAACAAAGTCTAATTTCTTTAACGTATCTAGATATTGTTTAGGAATAATATCCTCAATTCTTTCGGTTAGAATTTTTTCATCCTCGACTTCATTCCCATCCTTATCACAGGAAATCAGAATAAATGAAAGTAATAGCGCAGTAAGTGTGATTTTCGGTAAGCCTTTCATAAAGTATATTATTTATTGAATTCAAAAGTATGGACAAGAAGACTAAAAACCACTACCTGTTAAAATGGCTTTTTTTGTCCTCGAAAACAGGTATATACTGTTAAAAAATACCTAAGCGTAGGTATTGAAAATGATGAATAAGCGGCTTAAATTTAACTAGCAAAAGATATTGTTTTGCAACAAACTAATTATTAACCTATTATAATATGCTTGGGTTCATATTAATTAGAATAGGTGATATCAGGATGGTTATTCTCTCAGAAGCGACACATTCCAACTAACTAAATATTATGAAAGCAAAATTATTAGCAGTATTGATGCTCTTTGCCATCAATTTGGCAAATAGCCAACCTTACGAAATGGTCAAAGAGGTAGATTCTACCGTATTAATCAATCTTCAAAAGCAGGTGGATGACTTGCTCCAACAAAATCAGGCAAATTCAGAAAGAATAAATACCTTAATTACTTCCAAAGATCTGGATTCGAAGCTAAAATATGAAATCGTAAAAGGTAACCTGAAAAATGGGTTAGCCACTTTCAAATTGTTAAATGAGAAAATTAACTTTTTAAAGTCGAGACAGAAGGATAATAAACTAGATGCTGTTGTAAAGGATTTACATAATCCACAAAGCAACTCTTTGAACTTCAAATTCGATGAGGTAATCTTGGAACTAGTCAAGCAACACATTCAACCCAAAAGCAAGAATGTAGCCGGAAAAATACTTCAATCTGTTAATGAGATTACAAAAAGTCCAATTTTAGGAAGCATCCCTACGATTGCTCCTGCGATTAGCATTTCCAATGCTGTTTTGGGTTTACTACGAAGTACCAGTATTTTCAATGACGATGTCGATTATAAGAAAATAGATGCTTTTGAAAAGGACTTACATAAATACATTCAATATTATCTGGCATTGAATGAATCTACGAGCTACTTCAGAAATAATGTAGAACTGCAGACCAATGAACTTGGGATTCTACAGCAAAAATTATATGATCAGTTACTATTCTTTTCAATGACCCTAAAATATCCAAACCAAGTAAAATCACAAGAGGAAGATATTGGGGAGTACATGACCAACCTATTCAATCACTTCAACAATAAGTATGTGGAAGACCTATTGGAGAATGCAGAAAAAATGAATACCAATAAAGGTGTTTTATCTTATGATAACATCTTGATTAGTAACAATGGAAATCTAAAAGAAGCGAACAATAGGTTGGAAGAATTTATTGCATTAATCAACCAGTTTGAATTTCAATACAACAACTATATTAATATCAATGAGCAATATTATAAAAAAGTCCTAAACTCATTAGATATAGCCCAACAAAATGGCATTGCATCAGCAGATCTGGTTGAAAAGAAAAAGAAAGAGATTATTGTATTAAAAGAAGATGCCCTTAAGCAGTTTAAAATTTCCATTAATCTACCGGACTTACTATTAAATAAACAGTCCATTAAATACACTGCTAGAATATTATAGATTTTTTATAAGGTTATAAGAACTTCATTTAATTGTTTCAATTTCAAGGGGTATCCGATTCAGGTTACCTCTATTTTTTAAATAATAAATTCAATGTAACCAGAGTAACCTAACTCCTCCTCCATTAATTCGATCTTTGCCGCATATAAGAAGTGATTTTATTATTTTCGTTAAGAAACAATAAAATTCACTCCATGCAGATTCACATTAACAAAAGGCGAAACGAATAGAATGAATCAGATAAGGTTGGGTTTAAAAGAAAACTGGCAGCAGTTTAGTTTATTGATTCTGGTCAACATGATGGTTGGTGGAATGGTGGGCTTGGAGCGTACGGTGGTTCCCTTATTAGGTACGGAGATTTTTAAGATCCAGTCTGATGTTGTCATCTTTTCCTTTATTATAGCTTTCGGCTTGGTAAAAGCAATCACGAATTTAATTTCTGGCGTCTTAGCAGATAAATATACCCGTAAGCAGGTTCTGATTTGGGGCTGGTTAATAGGTTTGCCGGTTCCCTTTATTTTGGCTTTTGGACCGAGTTGGAATTGGATTTTATTTGCCAATATATTATTGGGTGTTAGCCAAGGTTTCGCCTGGTCCATGACGGTCAATATGAAGATTGACTTGGTCGGAAAAAAGAGTCGCGGACTTGCGATGGGACTGAATGAGGCGGCAGGATATGGTGCTGTTGGGCTTACAGCCTTACTCACAGGCTATTTAGCTTCGCATTATGGGTTAAGACCAGAGCCTTTTTATATTGGAATTGCCTATACCTTAATAGGCTTGTTCCTTTCCATATTTGTAATAAAAGATACCCGGCAATTTGCCTTATTGGAGGCACAACAAAACCCCGTAAACGGATTAGGGGAAACGTTTCATAAGCCAAATCTAGGCTGGGTATTTAAGGAAACTTCTTTCAAGAATAAAAACTTATTTTCAGTTTCACAAGCGGGCTTGATCAACAACTTAAATGATGGCATGTCCTGGGGTGTTTTCCCTTTGTTATTTATGTCGATGGGCGTTGGATTGGAAGGTATTGGCTGGATTAAAGCCATTTATCCAGTAGTATGGGGTATTGGTCAAATTGTTACTGGTCCCTTAGCAGATAAGTGGGGAAGAAAACCATTGATCGTTTGGGGCATGTTTGTCCAAGTTCTAGGCCACCTCTTGATAGGCTTGGAAATCTTTGAGCCTTTAACTTCAGGAATACTAGGTTCCATATTTCTGGGTATTGGAACCGCTATGGTCTACCCTGCTCTACTGGCTGCAGTAAGTGATGCAGCGCATCCGAGTTGGCGTGCATCCTCACTTGGCGTATATAGATTCTGGCGAGATATGGGCTATGCCATTGGAGCCTTGATGGCCGGAATAGTTGGAAATTTATTGGGCTTAATGTGGGCAGTGCATATTGCTGGTTTTATTACCCTGCTATCTGGAATCCTGGTTTGGATTAGGATGAAAGAAATAAAGGAAAGTTAAAATAAGAGGTCAAGAAAAATTGACCAATATTTCCACTATATTAACATCTGAAAAAACTAATTAGCAGGTCGACATTTATTAATCCTTTATTCCATGCCTCATACAAAGCAGTACACTTTTTTCAGTAAGCTTGATATTATCGGGATAAATCCTTTTGTTTTTGTTCCGGAGGAAATTCTGCAGGAATTATTTATTGATGCCAATCGTAATAAGGGAAATATTCCAATTAAGGTATCTGTGAATGGTTCAGAGTTTATCCCGCAAACATTGCTGCGATATCAGGGAGAATGGAGGTTGTATATCAATACGATGATTTTGAAGGATTCACCGAAGCGTATTGCTGAAGAATTGGAGGTAACAATTCTTTTGGATTTAGAAAGTAGGGAAATCCCAATGGATCCGAATTTTCTTTTAGCCTTAGAGAATAATCAAGAGGCCAAAAAGGTTTATGATTCATTAATTTCTTCCCTTCAAAAAGAGATTAATCGTTATATCAACAATCTAAAATCAGAAAACAGTAAGCTGAAAAACATTGATAAAGCAATCCAGTTTTTACTGGGTCAAGAAAAGTTTATTGGCAGGAAGCTATAATTAAAGCTATTATCTACTGTTCAACCTATATTTTGAAAAAAAATCAAAATTTTGTGTAACCTTTTAATCAGAATACCGCACTAATGAATAAAAACAAATTATGACAGTACTAGGTATATTAGTTCCAATTTCATTTTTTGCTTGCGTTGTACTATGTACATATTTTATTAGCAAGTTTAGGTCCGAGACAATTACCAAGCTTGGAGGTCCAGTTCCACGTCTGCCAAAGAATCCAGTTTCATGGAGAAAAATTGGAATAGTAGTAATTGGATTTGCTGTAGGCACTCTAGCCTCAGGTATGATGTATGCGACGAGCATGTTAAATAATTCAGGTTGGGATGGATTAATTATTATTGGGACGATTACTTTAACGGTAGGAGTTTCATTTATTATTGCAGACAAAAAAGAAAACAAGGAAGATCAAGGAATAGATGGATAGTCTTTACATAGACAAAGTTCTTTCTGGAGATCGCCATGCTTTTAGTTACTTTATCAGTAACTATAAAGACATGGCTTTTTCGGTTGCTCTATCTATAGTAAAAAATGAGCTTTTAGCGGAAGAAGCTACGCAAGAAGCCTTTGTCCAAGCTTATTTTTCCTTGGAAAATTTCAAGGGTCAATCAAAATTCAGCACTTGGTTTTATAAGATTGTAGTTCATTGTTCCTATAAATTGATTAGTAAAAAGAATGTGCAACAGGTTGAAATTGACCTAAACGAACATGATATAGAATTCAATGATAATGCATTGAAGACTATGATGGAGGAAGAACAGAAACAAATGATCAATAGCGTTTTGATGCGAATCCCGAGCAATGAGTCCTTGGCTTTGCGATTGTTTTATTTGGAGGAAATGTCTATACAAGACCTCTGTAGTATTACTGGCTGGACAAATGCGAATTGTAAGGTGATTTTATTTCGAGCTCGAAAAAGAATGGCCTTTGAACTTAATAAAGAAATAAACAGTTTATCATATGGAAGAGGAAAAAGATAAGATCAAAGGTTATATGCAACTGGCAAAACTTGAGATGCCTTTTGATGATTTTGATTCCAAAGTAATGGCTAGGATAGAAAAAATAGAGGCGGATAAAGCATCTATTTCAAAATCTAAAAAATATGCCTTAATATTCTTTGCTGCAGGCACCTTTTTTGGTATTTGTATTAATTACCTGTTTTCAGAGTTTATTTTGCCGAAGGTTGCAGATGTTAATATCAAAAATTACCTGAGTATTTTCTCGCAAATGCTCTATGTGATATTAGTTGTCCTTTTAAGTGACAAAATTTTAAAGTTGAAAAGGATGAGATTCGGTTCTGAAATATAGGCTGAATATTACCTTTATTTTAAATTTAATGCATCCATCATAAATCAAGATAATATTCATTAATAATTTTTACTTTTATTAAAATTATTAATGTTTATGATGGATTTAGATCAGTATAAGCTATTAAAGTTTGTGAATACTTCAATGGACTTTGACAATTACTTTCGCTTGGTAAACAATAGCAAAGTAATGGAGATGATAACTGAAAGACCCATTGAATATGTTGAGGCTCGGGAGGATTTCAAAAAATTACTAAAATTAAATTCCTTATCTCCGAATTTTGGGACTTATAAGATCTTGGATAAGTCGAAAGGCCACTTTATTGGACTTGCCAAATTAGAAATCACGGATTCCCATTCTGACATTGCGGAATTAGGCTATATCTTGATTCCTGAATACTGGGGAAAGGGTATTGCTGGGCAAATCGCAGATCATTTAATACAATATTCTAAAACAATTAAGGGTTTAAAGGGTTTATTTGCGATAATAGATCCTAAGAACTTTGCTTCGCGCCGGATCCTAACGAAAAATGGATTTCAATCTCGCGAATTCAGGGATTTTGATGGACTACCCGGAGAAATATTAGAACTGACATTTTAGAATTTTTCATGGATATAAGCACAAAAAATTATTACGTATTAACTGGCGGACCAGGCACTGGGAAAACAAGTTTGATCAATGGACTTTCAGAAAAAGGGTATCGCTGTATTCCAGAGGTTGCGCGAGAAATCATAAAAAACCAAGTAAATAATAGAGGTTCTGCCCTACCGTGGGCGGATAAAAATGGCTATGCCAAATTAATGTGGTCAGAATCGGTTAACGCATACGAGCAAACCTTAATAAATCACGAATCAGATCGTGTATTCTTTGATCGTGGGTTGCTGGATACCATTTGTTATATGGAAATGGAAGATATCCCAGTAACCGATGATTTAAAGAGTTATTTAAACAGGCCAATCTACAAAAAGGTGTTTATACTCCCTGCCTGGGAGGACATTTACATCACAGACACAGAGCGGAAGCAAACTTGGGATGAAGCCCTAAAAACAGAAGAGGCCATGCGGATGGTATATTCCAAATATGGCTATGAGGTTATAGAAATTCCAAAAATAGATATTCCAGGTCGACTTAAATTCATTGAGGAAAACCTATAAAAAAATAGAGGCTATCTGCAGAACAGATAGCCTCCTTTTTATGTAATTAATATGCTTAATTAGTTGCTTGGTAACCTTTATTCTGAGTTAGTTTAGGGTTACGTTGAAGCTCATCCAAAGAGATTGGCCATAATAAGTCAGTATCTTTGAATGTTGCACCTGAAGCATTTTGAGCACCAACCAAGTTAGTATAAGTCACTTTACCTTTTTCTGTTGGAGAAATCACAGGGAATTTTCCAGTACGAAGACAGTCATCCCACATTTTAAATTCCAAAGGTAATTCACGAAGGCGTTCAGTCCATACTTCTTCAACGAAAGCATTTAAGGACATACTTTGAAGTTCGGTTGTAATTTGAGGAACGGTTCTACCAGTTGTACTAGCACGGGCTTTAATTCTTGCCAAATATCCTGCAGCTTCAGCAGTAACTGAATTACTAGCTTTCGCAGAACTCTCCGCAGCGATTAATAAAGCCTCAGCATAACGATAGATATTCCAATCTTTAGTACCACGACCTGTATTCAACACAGCATTTTCATCCACATAATACCATACACCGGCATCATCAGATTTCCATACTTTACTTGTATTAGGGTTTTTATATTCCCAATGGAAAAATTGATTCGGTTGGATTCTTAGGTCATCTGCTTTATAGACATTTAAGAATCTTTTAGTAGGCCCATAAACGCGTTCAAAAATAGAGTATTTATCGAACACGGCAGTTGCTGCAGAATTAAAGCCATAGGTTGGCCACCAGCCGCTGGAGTTGATAGGACCATCAAATTCAAACACATAGATGGATTCAGGCAAGTTATCAGTAGTACGTAGCTTATTGTAGGCACTCTTCATTTTTAGGTCTTCATTTGCAGTCAGGCCATGAGCAGAGTTGACTACCATTTTAGAATAAGTAGAAGCTTCAGCAAATTTTCCTTGTTGCAAATAAACATTTGCCAAGGCCATTGCTGCGACGTATTTGGTAATCCGATTTTTATTGTCACTGAAAGTAACAGCTGGCAATACTTCCACCGCTTCTTTTAAATCAGCTTCAATGGTTTGATAAACCTGAGCTACTGCAGTCCGTTCTGGATAAAGGTTTGACAAATCTTCAGTAGGTTCTAAAGGCATTGGGATATCCCCAAATGTTTTCACCAAATAGAAGTAGTTGAATGCTCTGAAGAATTTGGAAGTGGCGATCAACACTTTTTTCTGATTTTCATCCGTGAAGCTAATATTTGGGATATGTTTAATAGCACCATTGGCAATATTTATGGCATCATAACTTTCTCTCCAAATGGAGTTCATGGTATTTGACACAATACGCGTATTTTCTTGTCTATTTAACAATCTTGAATACTGGCAGATCAATTCCTGATTTTCGTAGGAGTTCGTAAAATATCCGGTTAAAAAAGTGGAGATTGAGGCTGTTGGACCAAGGTAAGCGCTTCCAGCATTTCCGTAGCGTACAATTGCACCACGACGATACATGCCATTTACATTTCCGATGGCTTGGGCTTCTGTTTGATAGAAGGTTGCTAACTGTTCATTTGAATATGGATCTTCATCCAAAAATTTATTACAAGAGCTCAATCCAAGGGCTCCTGTCAATATTATAGCGAGTGCAAAATTTCTAGTTTTCATAATTATAATTCTTTAGGATTATAAGGTCAAATTAATACCGAAAGTGAAAGTTTTTGCTCTAGGGTAAGAGAAGAAAGTAACGTTTTGTCCAAACTTATACTCCCCTTGCGAGGTACTTTCAGGATCATATCCTTTAAATTCCTTACTGGTAAATAACCAAGGATTGTTTGCACTTGCATAAATACGTAGTGCAGAGATTCCCATTTTAGCGGCAAGGTCAGAAGTAAATGTATATCCAAGTTGAAGGACATTGACACGTAGGTATGAACCGTCTACAACCCATTGTGAATCCACGTTGGTATCTTGTCCAGCATGACCATTATTCGTTAGATAAATAGCTTGTTGCATCGTTCCAGGATTAGAGCCATCGTATGCATCAGTTAAGATAGCACTCAAACCATTTGTAATACCGAAACGGTCATAAGTAGAGTGATAGAACTGTTGCATGGTTTCAACACCAGCTACAAATTGAAGATCCACTGTTAGGTCGAAATTCTTGTAGTTCACAGTATTGATAAAACTTCCCATCCAGTCTGGCACACCTTGACCTAAGATTCTTTGGGTGGTTGAACGTTTTGGTCTACCGATTTTATCTTGCGTAATTTCACCTTTTTCAAAGTCTTCCACGGTATAGATTTTCTCGCGTTCGTAGCCATAGAAGCTATTTAAGTTTTCACCAACACGAATAATACCGTTAGGACCACCCACCCAGTTATTGATCAGGATATCTTCATTATTTTCACCTAATTTGACAACTTTGTTTTTGTTATAACTACCGTTTAAGTTGATATTCCAAGTCAAGTTATCATTTCTAACTGGCGTTGCAGTCATTAAGAATTCCACCCCTTGATTTCGAACTGCACCGATATTTTTCATGACATCCACAAAACCTGTAGAGTGAGGTACTGGCGCTAATAACAATAATTCGTTTGTATTTCTTAAATAATAAGAAACGTCGAAATTCAATCTATTTTGGAAAAATCCGACTTCGATACCTGCGTCATAGGTTTTTGTTTTTTCCCATTGTAAGCCTGGGTTTCCTAAGTTACCAACGATATAACCAGGTTCACGGATTCCATTGATTAGGGTCGTGAAAGCATTGATTTTGAACAAAGAAGTATAAGGATCAATTTCAGAGTTACCGGTTACCCCATAAGAAGAGTGTAATTTCAAGTTGCTGATGGTAGTCTGATCTTTCATGAATTCTTCATTGGAAACATTCCAAGCAAGACCTGCTGATGGGAAGAAACCATATTTTTTATCTTTACCGAACTTGGATGAACCGTCGGCACGAGCAGTCACGGTTACCGAGTAGCGGTCATCGTAGCTATAGTTTCCACGTACGAAGTATGAATTCATGGCCCATTTATTTGCCCCAGAACCCGGAGCTCCCGGGATAGAACCAACACCTAGGTTATTATATTCATACGCATCGGTTGTAAATCCTTCAGTGCGAGCATTGAACCCAAAATAAGTACGTTCTTGCCAAGAAAGACCTGCCATGGAGTTTATCCTATGTTTGCCAAAGGTCTTATTATAGGTCAAGTAAGTTTCTTCTTGCCAGTACAGGTCATTCCAACTATTTACTTCGGCCCAACCATTTGGTCTGGAGATGTTATTTAAAGTAATAGAAGAATAGCCTCTATATTCTTTTCTATGGTTATCAATACCAAATTGGGTTTTCAGGTCCAATCCATCTGCGAGGTGGAAAGTCAATGCGGCATTACCAAAAATTTGGGTGTTATAGCGCATTCTTTTTTGCAGTTCCAAAATGGAAACCGGATTGGCCATTCCTTCAAATGCCAACACATTAGAAACCGTTGAAGATGAAGAGTTTGTAAATTTACCATCAGGTTGACGAATTGGTAGCCAAGGTAACATTTCAATCATCGTACGACGAGCATCCTGTCCACCACCATCTTCTGGTGTGTGTTGGCCCCAAGTATGGTTTGCCAACAAGTTGATACTTGTAGATAACCACTCTTTAACCTTCGCATCATAGGCTAATTTACCATTGACACGTTTGCTATAGGTATTATTTACGACCCCTTGATTTTCGGAGTAGTTCAAATATGCCCCTACTGAAGAGTTTTCATCCCCCTGTTGGATATCAATTTGGTGATTATGGGATAATGAATTTCTAGTTGATTCTTTTTGCCAATCAGTATCATACAAAGGATTGCCATTCGAATCGAAATAATTCGGATCATTGAACCAGGTTTTTTTATCCAGGTTCCAATTTTTTCCTTGCCATTTATTTTCATTAGCAAGACCGATCATAAAGGCGTCTACCCATTCTTGCCCGCTCAACACATCCATATAGCGTTGTACGGAGTTAGTACCAATGGATCCTTGGTAGGAAATGGTTCTACGGCCATCTTTATTACCTCTTTTGGTTGTCACGAGGATTACCCCATTTGCACCCCGGGCACCATAGATTGCTGCAGAGGAAGCGTCTTTTAATACTTCAATGCTTTGAATATCATTTGGGTTTAACAAATGAAAATCCTGCATTACTACTCCATCGACCACGTATAATGGGTTTGATGAGGAGTTAATGGTGTTGGTACCACGAATAATGACGCGGTTAGCATAAGCGCCAGGCTGCCCAGAGTTGGAGTAGATGTTTACACCAGGAGCTTTACCTCTCAAGTTTTCGAGAGGGCTAAAGCTTTGGGCTTTGATCATATCCTCACCTTTAACATTGGAGATAGAACCGGTCACATCAGACTTTCTCATCGTACCATAACCTACTACGACAAGTTCTTCAATTTGTTGATCAGAGCTGACCAGGGAGAAGTTCATAGTCGATGAACTAACTGTTTTTTCTTGGGATTTAAACCCTAAGAAATTGGCAACGATCACTTGGCCAGAATTTGCTGCAATGGAGAAATTACCATTGTCATCGGTTTGGGTAGCAGTGCTAGTACCTTTTACGGAGATTGTTACTCCGCCCATAGGTTGGTTAGTACCTGCATCACGAACAACACCGGATACGGTTTGTTGTTGCAAATTCGTGGTAAGGACTACGTTAGATCCAAGGCTAACATGTGCATTAGCTGGACTGTAACTTGTTGCGAGGAGTACTAACGGAACAATCCATAGTCTATTTCCTCTACGAGTAAATTTGTCAGAATTCCACATAAAAATATAGTTAATAATAAATAATGCTAAAACGATTTATAAATTTGGTTCTAGTTGTGATTCAAACAGGTTCATTCTCTTTACCTGTTGTAGGTTATCTTTTCTTAATTTAAAGTTTAATACTAATTAACACAATAAAATTGATTTCAACTATACTTTTTAAAAAAATTATAAACTATTCTTAATGATATAGTTAAGCAAATTAATATTGCTAAATGCTTTTTTCTAACTCCTTAGCATAAGGCAAAAAACAAAAGAAATAGGCTGGATTAGATAAATAATTTAACGAGAAAAATGGCTGAAAATAAAAATTAAGGGCTAAAGAAAGGAAAAAATTCGTAGAAATTAATCGAAATAAAGGTTCTAATTTAGGCTAGGAAAAAGCCTAAATAATGTAATAAAATTCTTAAAAAGAGCTATTATTTGGACCCTAAAAAAGAGATATCTTGAACTTCCAAAATATTTTTATTGTAACCATTCAAAGTTACAACAATCATCGCCTTACCGACTTCTTCGAGGGTTAAAAAATAGGATTTATTAAAAGGTCTAAGGATTGGATATAAAGCAGCAATAAATTTCAAAACACCTTTTACATTTTTAGCTCCAGGGCTTGGTCTCATAAATGCAGGTCGAAAATTATAGACTGCCTTAAAAGGTAACTTTAAGAGATCATTTTCCGTTTTACCCTTAACCCTGGCCCACATGGTTTTTCCAATTTCAGAACTATCGGTTCCACTTCCAGAAACATAGCAGAAGGTCATATCTGCATTTTTGTTAAGCAGTTTATTCGCAAAATTTAGGGTCAATTCATAGGTAAGTTTAGTATAGTCCTGTTCATTCATTCCGATCGATGACACACCAGCACAAAAATAACAAGCATTATACTCCAAGAGTTCGTCACCTAATTCATCAATTTGAAGAATATCAGGAACGACCACTTGTTTTAATTTAGGATGTTGCAGATCATATCTTTTTCGATTAATAATCAATACTTTTTCGACAGCATCATTTTTTAAACACTCTTGTAATACCCCCTCGCCTACCATTCCGGTGGCTCCGGTAATAATTACATTAATTTTTTGCATAAAACATTTTTAAACCCTTTAATCCTTTAGAAAATCAAAATTCTACATAAACTATTCCAATTTTCATTATTTTAAACAAACGCATCAAAGAGTTTTCAAACAAGCATAATAGATTAATTAATTTTCTTAAACACAAAAGTGAAATTTCTATTGTAGATATTTTTTTTCTTAATATATTTGGCCAAGAATTTTATTATTTCAATTACTACAAACTTATTTCATACCCCTCTGTCTATGATTTCATCATTCAAAATTGTTCCTATTATTCTTTTATTATTATTCACCATGACTTCAAAATCTTATTCTCAGCGACAGAAATTTGTCTTTTTGGAGGGCTTAGGATCAGGAGCATTAGTCAATGCGAACTTTGATATGCGATTTAGAGCAGACTCACGAGATGGTCTAGGATTTAAGGCTGGGATTGGAAGTTCAGGAATATACCTTGATGAACAAATATTAACCATACCACTTGGAATCAACTATATTATTGGTAAGGATAGAAGTGGGCTTTTATTAGGTGTCAATACTGTTTTTGCCGCATCTCCTATTGATGTTAAGAAAAAAGTTAATACCATCATGCCATCCCTGGAAATCGGCTATAGGTTCAGACCTATAGAAAAAGGCTTTGCCTTTCAAGTGACCTACAATCCTATATTCAATACTGTTGATGGATTTAAGCCTTTGTGGTTTGGTGTAGGTCTAGGATATGCCTGGTAAGTATTCAAGGAAAAACACCCATTTCATTAAAATTAAATCGTGATTATCGGGTAATCACCATCATTATATTGGCAATTTCAATAAATTTACGTTTATTTAAAAAATTGAGTAAATGCTAAAGGCAAAGCTTTAGCAGATTAAATAAATTATGATTGAACGTAAGACATTAAAGGACATTGCAAGCGATTTAAAGTTATCCATTTCCACTGTTTCAAAATCATTATCAGATAGTTACGAGATTAGCGAATCCACCAAGAAAATAGTTAAGGAATATGCTGAAAAGCATAACTATGTTCCAAATAAAGTTGCAAGAACCTTAAAAACGGGGAAGACAAATACCATTGGTGTAATTGTTTTTAATATCAGTAATACCTTTATTTCTCAGATATTGGAAGGCATACATAAAGGGTCTCAAGATGAGAAATATGATATTATCATCATGCAGAGTCGTGATAGTATTCAATTGGAAAAGCATGCCATAGAGGTTTTAAGCATGCGCGGTATTGATGGTTTATTGATTTCTCCTGTAGCATTTAATTCCAACTATCAGCAATTAAAGGATCTTCAGGATTCAGGGATTCCAGTTGTATTGTTTGATCGAGTGAACCATGATCTTCAAACGCATAAGGTTGGAGTAGAAAATCAGGTCAGTGCTTATGAGGCAACAGAGCATTTATTAAATTCCGGACGTAAGAATATTCTGCATATCACAGGAAAAAATATTGGCGTTGCGGAAGATCGATTATTGGGATTCAAAAAATGTCTAAAGGATCATGGTTTGGATTTTGATCCTAATTTATATTTGGAATGTGATTATAGCAAGCATGATGAGATTGAGGATTCCATCATCTGTAAGTTGAATTACCTCAAAAAGACGGGGAATATGGTCAATGCTATTTTTGGTGCGACCGATGATATTACGACTTTGACACTTGGCGTACTTGCTGGCATGGATATCAAAGTCCCTGAGGAGATCTCTGTAATCGGATTTTCTAATATTCGAATTCCAAATTCACTGAACCCTTCCCTATCAACGGTTGTACAACCGACCGAAGAAATTGGTTTAGTGGCATTTAGCAAATTAATTGAATTGGTACAATCAAAATATCCGGTCGAAGAATTTGAGACCATCGAATTAAAAACAAAATTAATTCCGAGAAAGTCTTCAACTTTATAAAAAAAAGATCCTGTTCACTTGAACAGGATCTTTTTTTTATAATCGATATCGAACTCCAATCATTATGGTACTTGGGTCGATCCCTTCGGCCTCAAAATAATATTTAGGCTTATAACCTACAAAAGGAGAAAACTTATGAATTTCATATTCCAATCCAACCTGGGCATTAATAATAATATCATTTGCTTTGGTACCGCGGATAGCCTCATAGCCTAATCCTACACCTAGAAATACACTTGGTTTTTTATTGAATAAAAATACATTGTACAAGTAATCTGCTCCGAAATAAATAATATCATAAGTTCCCAGACCAAATTGAGCTTGCACTGCCTGCCGATCTGAGAGATCGTACTTTCCATTTACAGAATACAATTTAGAATAAGAAGGTGCTTCCATTGACCATTCGAGATGGGTTCCGACAGAAAAACGATTCGTTTGGGCAGAAACATTTGAGCTAAACAAAATTAGCCCTAATAGAAAAAAGCAGAAACTTGTAATCTTAACCATAATAATTTGTTTGGTATTTAAATAAACAATCGCCAAAGATATTTATTCTATCCAAAGACCTTGATAAAATTTACAGAAACTACACAAAAGGGGAGCGAATGAATCGCTCCCCAGAAAAACTAACCCTAATTATATCAGGAACGAGGTTATTTCCAACCCCCTCCTAATGCTTTATATACATTAACAACTGCATTGAGTTGTTGTTTTTTCGTTTCTATTAATTCCAATTTTGCATCCAGAACATCTCTTTGCGTCATTAAAACTTCAAGATAATCAGCGCGTGCAGATTTAAATAATTCATTGGAAACATCAATGGATTTATTTAGGGCATCTACTTCTTGATTTTTATAGGTATAACCTTTTTCGAGGTTATCAATATTTGATAATTGTGTAGATACTTCTGTAAAAGCGTTCAACAGGGTTCTTTCATAGTTATAGATGGCTTGAATCTGTCTTGAATTTGCGGAATTAAACTCCGCTTTGATGGCAGCCTTATTCAAAAGAGGAGCTGTTAAATCACCAGCTAAGTTATACAATAGAGATTCTGGCAATCTAAACAGGTAAGAAGGTTTAAAAGCCTGTAATCCAAAGGCAGCAGAAATATCCAATGATGGATAAAATTCCTTCCTTGCCACTTGCACATCCAATTTTGCGGCAGCCAGCTCATGTTCTGCTTGCAAAATATCGGGGCGATTGTTAAGCAGTTGGCTAGGAATTCCTGTTTTTACGGTTGCCGGCACCAAATCAATAAAGTTAGCCTGATTTCTAGCAATAGTTTGAGGATATCTACCTAACAAGAAATTGATTCTGTTTTCTGTTTCCTTGATTTGTTGTAAAGTAGAAAATTCCATTCCTTTGGTTTTTGCAACCTCAGCTTCGAATTTCTTTACCGCAAGTTCCGTAACTCGGGTTGCTTCCTTTTGAATTTTTACGACTTCTAGCGCCTTTTCCTGTAATTGGATATTCTGACGAATAATTGCCAGTTGATTATCCAGTGCCAATAACTCATAATATGAGTTTGCGACCTCAGCAATCAAACTACTCAGAACGAAGTTTTTACCCTCTACGGTTGCAAGGTACCTATTGACCGCAGCCTGTTCAGAGTCCTTCAATTTTTTCCAGATATCGACTTCCCAATGTGCAAATACGGAGAGGTTCAAATCTCCAAGTGGATCTGGCATTTCATGGCCAGGTGTAATTTCAGTGGATGCATCGCCAGCACCTTGCGAAGTATATCTACCTACCTTTTCAATTCCACCGGAGGCGCCCAGCCCTACAATGGGTTTCAAGGCCCCTTTTCTGAGCATGATATCATTCTTAGCGATCTCCAATTCCTGCAAGGTGATATTAAGTTCTTGATTATTTTTAAGAGCCGTATCAATCAGGGAGATCAGATTGGGATCAGTAAAAAACTCTCGCCATTTCACATTTCCTGAATTGCTGCTATCCTGACCAGCTAATGAATCTGTGAATGCTGTTGGCAGGATTTTATTTTCCTTTTTCTGGGTTGCTTGAGGCACTTTACATCCTGCTATAGAAAGTGTAATCAAGGAGATTAGCCCCCAAATGAAGCCTGTATTTTTTCTAGTATCCATCGATTTCTTCAGATAATGGGTTTTCATCTTCATGTTTGATTAATTTTCTTTTTGAGGCGATTGTACCAAAAACAAAGTACAAACCAGGGATAATAAGGACACCGAAGATGGTACCGAACAGCATCCCTCCTGCCGCCGCGGTACCAATCGTTCGGTTCCCAATAGCGCCGGGTCCTGTTGCCAAAACCAATGGTATCAATCCTGCAATAAATGCAAATGATGTCATTAGGATTGGTCGGAACCTGACTTTCGCACCTTCCATTGCTGCTTCAAAAATACTTAGGCCTTCCTGATGTTTCTGGACAGCAAACTCAACGATCAAGACAGCATTTTTGCCAAGTAAACCAATCAGCATCACTAAGGCCACCTGTGCATAGATGTTATTTTCCAGATGCATTAATTTCAGTAAGAAAAATGCTCCAAAAATACCCACAGGCAATGATAATATGACAGCGAAAGGAAGGATAAAGCTTTCATACTGCGCAGCAAGAATCAGATAAACAAAGCCTAAACAGATCAGGAATATGTATACGGCTTGATTACCACGAGCGACCTCGTCTTTGGAAATACCGGCCCAGTCGATAGCATATCCCCGAGGAAGGGTTTTCAGAGCGACCTCATTGACCACTTTGATTGCTTCACCGGAGCTAAAGCCTGCAGCAGAAGAACCCGAGATTTCAGAAGCCAAATACATATTATGACGTGTGATTTCCGATAAACCATAAACCTTTTCCATGTGCATAAATTCAGAAAATGGAACCATCTCCCCCTTATCATTTTTGGCATATAACTTCAAAATATCTTCCGGCAAAGCGCGATATTGTGGTAATGCTTGAACCATCACCTTATACTGTCTATCAAACTTGATAAAGTTGGTTTCATAGTTGGAACCCACCAGAGTTGACAAGGTGCTCATCGCATTATCAATTGACACACCTTTTTGTTGGGCAATATCATTATCTATTTTCAGGAGATATTGAGGGAAGCTTGCACTAAAAAAGGTAAATACGGAGGATAGCTCAGGTCTTTTGTTCAATTCCTTCACAAAATCCTTGCTGACCTGTTCCATTTTTTGGAAATCATTATTTCCGGTTTTATCCAATAAGCGCAGTTCAAATCCACCTGCGGCACCATAACCAGGAACAGCTGGAGGTTGGAAAAACTCAATGGATGCACCTGGAATATTCTCGGCACTTTTTTCCAACTGCTCAATAATTTCCCGAGCGGATTCTTTTCTTTCTTCCCAGCCTTTCAGGTTAATCAGTAATGTACCAGTATTCGCGGCCGTTCCTTCATTCAAAATCTCATAACCTGCTAAGGAAGAAACAGAAGCTACGCCATCGATATCTTCGGCTTCTTTTTGTAAATCCAATGCGGCTTTGTTGGTTCTTTCCAAAGTAGATCCTGGAGGAGTCTGAATGATAGCGTAAATCATCCCTTGATCTTCATTTGGAATAAAACCTGCCGGCACACTATTATTTAGAAAATAAGCCCCTATACAAAATCCAATCAGGATAATAAAGGTCAAAGCACGTTTATTAACCATTTTGCGCAAAAGACCAACGTATCGTCCTTGCATTTTATCAAAGCCACGGTTAAAGGAGTCCAAGAATTTATCAACGATTGATTTCTTTCTGGGTTTACCATGGTTGTTTTTTAATAATATGGCACATAATGCGGGTGTCAAGGTCAAAGCCACAATTCCTGATAAGATAATGGATGTCGCCATGGTAATGGAGAACTGTCTATAGAAGATTCCTACCGGACCCGACATAAAGGCAACTGGAATAAATACCGCGGCCATCAAAAAGGTAATCGCCACAATTGCCCCAGCGATTTCTTTCATTGCCCGCTTCGTTGCCTTGTATGCCGAGATATGGTCTTCTTCCATTTTTTTATGGACTGCTTCAATCACCACAATGGCATCATCAACCACCACCCCAATCGCTAGCACCAAAGCAAAGAGGGTGATCAGGTTGATGGTAATTCCAAAGAATTGCATAAACAAGAATGCCCCTACTAAAGATACCGGGACAGCAATCGTCGGAATTAAGGTTGACCGTAAATCGCCAAGGAATAAAAAGACGACTAAGGCTACTAAAACGAAGGCTTCGACCAAAGTATGCAAGACTTTTTCCATAGAAGCATCCAAGAATTTGGATACGTCATAACTGATCTCATAGTGTAAACCTTTAGGGAAGGATTGTTGCAATTCTTCCATTTTAGCTTTTACATCCTTGATAACCTGGGAAGCATTACTGCCATAAGATTGCTTAAGGACAATAGCTGCAGAGGGTCTCCCATTCAAGGTTGAATAGATATCATACATTGCCGATCCGAAATGGATATCAGCAACATCCTTCAATCTCAAGATTTCACCATTAGGACTCACCTTTAGGATAATATTTCCATACTCTTCTTCGGTAGTAAATCGTCCGGAATATTTCAAGATATATTCGAAGGATTGAGATTTAATCCCAGAGGACTCTCCTGCTCGGCCTGGCGAAGCTTCCAAACTTTGTTCTTCCAGGGCTTTCATTACCTCCTCAGAAGAAATCTTATATGCAGTCATTCGATCCGGTTTCAACCAGATACGCATTGCATATTCGCGGTTCCCCAGTATATTCGCTACACCGACACCCGGAACACGTCTTAACTCGGAAACCACATTGATATCTGCAAAATTGAACATAAAGTTCCCATCCAGATCCTTCTCATCGCTATACATATTTATATACATCAACATATTGGATTCTTCACGGGTAATCTTTACTCCTTCGCGCACCACTAAGGGTGGAAGCTTATTGACAACTGATGCTACCCTATTCTGCACATTGACAGAGGCTTGGTTAGGGTCGGTCCCTAAATCAAATACGATTTGAATACTTGCTTCACCGTCATTACCGGCATCAGATGCCATATATTTCATTCCGGGAACCCCATTGATTGCCCTTTCTAATGGAATTACAACGGCTTTGACCATCAATTCCCCATTTGCACCGGGATATTCCGCAGTGACATTCACCTTGGGTGGTGAAATAGAAGGAAATTGTGTTACTGGTAATTGGGTCATTGCCAATACCCCCAAGAATACCATGATAAGGGATATGACAATAGATAGGACTGGCCTATTAATAAATCTATTAAACATGATTATTCTATTTATTCCTTAAAACTTATTCTGTTCTGATCTTCAAGTTTGATATGGCATCCTTCGGTTCAACGAATTGATACTTGATCTTTTCACCTTCCCTAACTTTCTGCAAGCCCTCCAACAAGATCTTATCATTAGGACTGATACCGCTGCTTACAACATATAAATCTGGGAGGGAGGCCCCCACTTTGATCGGTTGAGAAATTACTTTACCATCATTCTGGATTAGGAAAACATATTTCTTGTCCTGAACTTCATAAGTTGCTTTTTGTGGAATTAATAATGCATGTTTCATAGGAACAGTCATTAAAACCTTTCCGGTTTCACCATTCCTCAATAATTTATTAGGATTCGGAAATCTTGCACGGAATGCAATGTTTCCGGTTTCTAAATCAAATTCCCCTTCGATCGTTTCGACAATTCCTTTATGTTCCAATTCCTCATTGTTTGCCAATAATAGCGAAACATGGTTATCAGCGCGATTAGCAACATTACGCTGATAATCAAGGTATTCAGGTTCCGACACATTGAAATAGGCAAACATCTGGGAGTTGTCTGATAGAGAGGTCAGCAACTCACCTTCATCCACAAGACTGCCTAACTTTAGGGGAATTCTATCTATTGTACCATCGAAAGGAGCGCGAATTTCGGTAAAATTCAAGTGTAATCGCGCAATGGCAGCTTCCGCTTTAGCGCGTTCCAACTTGGCTTTCGCCATTGCCAACTCATTTGGAGAAACGATATTTTTATCAGACAGGTTCTGGGTATTCTGAACTTCAATTTGAGCGACATCCACCTCAGCCATTTGTTTGTTCAGTTCTGCTTGGTACATGGTTGGTTTAATACGGAAAAGCAATTGACCTTTTCGAACTGTTTGCCCTTCATCTACAAGAATCTGTTCGAGGTAACCTTTTTCCAATGCTCTTAGTTCGATATTCCGAACGGATTTAATCTGGGACACATATTCCTTGTTAAAGCTGGTGTCAATTTCCGCTGGGGAGGTTGCAGTAAATTTTACATCTTCCTCTTTTTCTTCTTTTTTTTGATTGCAGGACACTAGGCATAGCATAGCTAGTGAACTCATGAGCATAACAACTCTCTTCATTTTGTGTTAATGTTTAATAAAGTTTTTGAATGTAAAATGGGTGTTAACCCAAATGAGGGATAAGGACATTCAATAGTCAACGAAGATTGTTAGTGTGCTTAAGAAAATTAGATCTTTATAAATACCTATCCATTCAACAGCAATTTCTTGCCAATGACCATTGAAGGAACTTGGGTATTAAATTCTTAAAGTGCGAAGTGAAATAAAGATTGGGTTTGGATTATTATCTATGATAAAATCCGGGGTTTTATTTTGCGATCTATTCGGAAAGAACAGTAAAAATGTAAATGCAATCAAACAAGAAAAGAAGGCCATCTGAAGCTGATAATCTTTCCATAATTGGAAGTCTTCAGATTCTTGTTCCAGCAGGATGTGTTCAGCATGTCCTACAAGGCCACTCGCATTTGTTTGTGTTAATACTAATTTTTGTGTGGGATGAGATTGTTTTTCAAGCAATCCCATTTGATGTTCCATAAAACTGATAGTGGGTCTATCAGAATAATTGATTACCTCGTGACTATTGCCACTCCTTATCATCAAGAAGAAGAAAAATAGTACAAATGTGATAATCGCTTTCATTTGATGGCAAATATACTATGCGCATGAAAAAATCAAATAGCTTTAACAGATTTTAACCGTCATAATTTCGTCACTAATTCATTATCAATAGTTTAATTTTTATCGGGAATCTTTTTAAAAGTCTTAATTATATGCAGACATGGATTAATTATTTTCTTCTGCCAGGTCCAAAAGCCGTCCAATACTATAATAGGTGGTTGAAGAAGGGTAAATTCTTATTTTTTTAATAAACATTTCATTTCTTAACATACATCAATGTGCAAGAACAAAAATGACCTCATCTTTGTAGTACAAAAACAAATAGAGAAAATAAAGAGAATAAAATTATGGCAAATTGGAACTTAGATAGCGCACATAGCGAAATCGAATTTAAAGTAAAACACATGATGATCTCCACAGTAAAAGGTCATTTTGAAAACTTCAATGTAAGCGTTGAGAATAGTGAAGATGTATTAGATGCTGCAAAGCATGTATCTGTAGAAATCAAAGCAGATTCCATCAACACAAAAAACAGCCAACGCGATCAACACTTAAAAAGTGAAGATTTCTTTGCAGTATCACAATTCCCAGACATCAAATTCGTATCTACAGGTATTGAGAAAATTGATGATGAAGAATTCAAATTAACAGGAAACTTGACGATTAAAGAAGTGACTAAACCCGTTACTTTCGATGTAGAATTCGGTGGAATCGGAAAAGATCCTTGGGGAAATCAAAAAGCTGGTTATACTGTAAAAGGTAAAATCAATCGTAATGACTTCGGACTTACTTGGAATGCTGCCCTAGAAACAGGTGGTGTTATGGTAAGCGAAGACGTAAAATTCCAAGCAGACTTACAATTCGTTCTTGCATAAATAATAAATACAATACAACAACCAAAAAGACCAGATTAATCTGGTCTTTTTTTGTTATCCACCTGAAATAAGCGGATCGATTGGGTTGATTATTTATTTCTAAAAATTAAGAACCTTCATACCCTTACTTACCAAGATTCCATCTTTTGCTTTCAGATTAAAGGTACCAGCACGTTTAGCTTTAAATTTGATCGTTAATAATACCCCATCTTTAGAGTTGATTACTTCCTGATCACCTATATTGACGAATGTAGGATATAATGCTTTTTGACCATTACTATGTAACCTATCGTTGGTCATATTATTCATTTGTTTTGCCAAATGGTTTTCAATACCAACATATTCAAAATCTTGCGGGCTATATGGTAATGCAAAAGAAAATGCATTTACATCTTTCAGGTCAGCAGCTTTAACACTTACTTCGATAATGTCATCCTTCGCGAATGAAGTTTTGGATGCTGCAAGTTTGAGCGCACCGGAAAGTTTCTCATCCTCATTGACCTCTACTCCACCTTCCAATTTGGTAGCAACCGTTGAGATATCATAAGCATCAATCAAACCATTTTTATTGATATCCCCATTACTTACATAACCTTCAAAATCAGCATCACCAAGTCTTAAGCCGGTGTAATTAGTATAGGAAGTCAGGTCATTGATATCAATCAATCGGTCATTATTAATGTCTCCTGGTCGGTAACTATCTGTTCCTGGCACTTTAAACACATACAATTCCCGTCCGCATCCGAAATCACCAACTGCTTTTGTCACTTTTAATTTCACATATCTAGCTTTAGGTTGTTCTTTGAACGTGAATTCCTTCATGCTATCATTGTTTTCCCAATTGAAATCAGCGATTTCAGTCCAATTTTGTTTATCGTTACTGATTTCAATCTTACCTTCCAGCAAGATTCCATTTCCACGACCAGATCTAGGTAGATATTGGAACTTATCAAGTTGGTTAAAACTATTCAAGTCGACAATTAAATCAAATGGCACCGCTTTCTGGCCCCATTTGGTATGCCACATGTTTCCTTCATCAAAATCCACTAAATTCTTAACTCCTTCAGAACCTTGATTAGGAACTGTTGTTTCGGCAGTTAGACCAGTAATTGCAAATTGCAATGGATTTGATTTTGTGGTTTGTCCGAATTCTTTCCAATCTGATACTCCATCCTTATTGACCGCGCGGATTTTGAAATTATAAGCTGTTTCAGGTTTAAGACCCTCAAACAACAAGCTATTATCTTTGATGTAGCTATAATTTAGTCCATCAAATTCAATTTCATAATAATCAGCATTATTGACTTTGTCCCATGTAGGTTCCAAGGTATAGGCTTTTGTTTTTTCATCAGATACCGTTACAGTATTTGGTGCTGTCAAAGTTCCTGAAGATTTTCTAAATCTATTGACCGGAGCATATTCAAAACCTTCAATAGTTAATTTGATTGCATTCTGAACGACATCAGTTTCAGCAACCTTAATCATCAATTGTGGATTCTTTGCAATCACGGTCTGTTCAAAAGCAGAACCTTTCGTTGAAAATTCATTCAAATTGGGGCTTTCATTATAGTAGAAAACATTCTCCGTTTTTTCGAAATCAGCTTTAGAATGAGCTTCACTTAATTTAACCTTCTTCTTTCCTACCGTAAGGTTGATTTTCTTTGGTTTTTTGGTCAGGTTAATCCAAAATTCAGTAACCTTATCTTTTTCAAACCCTTCAAAGACACCTTCCGTAGGGTTAACTGCTATATTTACTTTTCCATTTTTTTCGGCATCTACCTCAATGCAAGTATTTACCCCTTCTTTATTCAAATAAGCCTGGGTATAGCCGTCATCATCATATTCATAAAAATGGGATTTACCTTCAGGATAAATCTCATAGATTCTATGTTTTTTATTGATTTCCTTTACATTATTATTGGCATTCACCCTTGGAATGATTGCTCCAGCCTTGATGAATACAGGTGTTTTCCAAATTGGGGCATCAAAATTATTGACAACCTTATTTCCCTCATAAAGGTCTCCCGAGAAGTAATCGATCCAACGACCTTCAGGTAAATAAATTCCGTTTCGGATATCATTTCCTAAGGTATCAGCTTTGGTTTCCTGGTAAATTGGAGCGACAAGAATCGAAGGACCATATAAATATTGATATTGTGTTGCAGAGCCTAAGGTATATGGATTCGGATAATCCAGCATCATTGCCCGGATCATAGGTTTTCCATTTATAGCTTCTTTTGCAATGCTATAGGCATAAGGCAATAGTTCCGATTTCCATTTTAGGTAATTTCTATTGATGGAGGTATAAGGTTCACCTAATGCATGCGGATATTTTTCATTAGAACCCCAACCGTCCATATTCAGTTCCATTGGGGTAAAAGTTTTCCATTGAAAATCTCGCGTATTGACCTTAAAGTTTTTACCGCCAAAGATTCCATCCATGTCGGAGGTGATATTCGGTTGACCGGATAGTCCTGAGCCGATATAAGTAGGGATATGAAAACGAATATATTCCCATTGCCCACCGGTTTGGTCACCAGACCAGATACCAGCGTAGCGTTGAGTTCCTGCCCATCCATCCAATGAGATAATAAAAGGACGTGCTTCATGGCCATAATAAGGCATAATATGCCCAACATCAGAGACTCCATTCAATCCGAAAGAGTAGCCCGCTCCTACCCAAGCCACGTCGGTTTTTAACACGCGGACTCCGGCATCACGAACTTCCTTGACAATATCACGCTGCAATAAAGCTTCTATACTGTCCTTTGGATGCAAATCAGATTGGGTCCATAAGCCAATTTCTACTCCTTTATCACGAGCATAATCGCCAAGATTTTTTAGGTTTTGAATATTTCCATCCAAGGTTTTCTCCTGACCATATCCAGCACCATAACCATCATTGGGCAATATCCACCCCAATGGCATATCATGTTGGGCATAGCGATCAATTACGGCTCTTGCAGAAAATTGGTAATTATTCTTTTCGCCGTTCAACGACTCCTTGATTCCACCTTCATTCTTTTGGCTTTCCTTATAAGTTTTTCCGTCCTCAAACAAAATACCCTTAGGATCTTCCTTCCAATAATCACGGTTATAGGCATTTAGATGACCTTGATAAAAACCGAATTTCGGAAGTAGAACCGGATGACCTGTTAATTGATAAAAATCATTCAAAACTCCTACAGGCGAGTCACTTACCATAAAAAACAAATCCATATAATCCGTTTCGTGAGAAAGCTTAACTTTTCCTTTTTCGGAGTTTCCAAAATCATATTTACCTTTTTTGAAGGTGTACCACATCATCCCGTAGCCTTTGGTAGACCAGTAAAAAGGAGTTGGTGAAGCAACCCCACCATCTGTCCAATTATTGGTGTTTTCAATGGCAATGGATTTTCCTTTATGTGAAAATCGACCGTTTTGAACACCACCGCCATAAAAGTATTCCGTAGAATCTTCTTTCAATTGTAGGCTTACTTTTTTCTTGGTAAAATCAATTGCTTCGAGGGATTGGGTGACTAATTGGTTATTCTTAATATTATAAATCTTGAATAAACCGGTTTCTTTATTGATTTCAAAGGCAGTTTCTTTGGTAGAAATAAACCATGAATTACCCTTATCATCAATTCTTAAGTCGTGGATTTTCTTTCTTGGATTATCAACGAGGATTTGAGCCGCGGGGCTAGCTTGCGGATCTCGGATTACCCCGTAATTATTATCTTGAAACAGCCTAAAGATATTATCAGCATAAAAATCCAATAACATAATATCGCTATTACTGAATTTTATTTGGACGGTTGTAGAATTAAGTTTCTGAACAGATTGTACTCCTGTAGAATCGATCTGTACGTGTTGTTTGTTGGTAAATGTGTCAGCAAAAGTTGTTGCAGTTGCTGTAGTGCTAAAAAGTAGCGATAAGCCCAAAGCCCAAAAGAGCATCTGTTTGTTTCTATACATGTTATACGATCAAATAAAAATAGTTCTATCTGTTTATAATCGTATGTTTTAAAAAAGGTTTTTAAAGGTAGAAAGTTTAATTGATCTATATAATTCTTCCACAAATATTTTACAGAAGTTTCGAATATAATTTAGAGCATGATATGATGAATAAATCGATTCAAGGGGATTTTATGGTATACTAAATAGAAATTAATATTGACAAAAGATTAAATAATTGGGCTTTTTACTCAAAATTTTCAAAAATCAGAGAAAAAGGATTGGTTTTTGTCATCTGAAAATCAGATACTACCAAATAGCTCATTCATGGAAAATCAAGAACAAGACCTAAGCAAGAAATATAAAGCATTTATAAGTTATAGTCATAGCGATAATCAAGGGGAAGGTCGGAAGTGGGCGGATTGGCTACATCATGCATTAGAAACGTATGAGGTTCCGGAAGACTTAATCGGCAAGAAAAATGCAGCCGGGGAAGAAATTCCGAGGCAAATCTATCCTGTATTTCAGGATGAGAAGGAATTATCGGCCAGTTCAAGTCTGAGCAATGCCCTAACTTCGGCATTAGACCGTTCGGAATTTCTGATTTATCTGAGTTCACCAAAATCAGCGCGTTCTATATATGTACGCGATGAGATTAAGTATTTCAAGCAAACCGGTAAATCGAAAAAAATCATGGCCTTGATTCTGAAGGGAGAACCAGAATACGGCGACACCCATACAGAAGCTCAATGTTTTCCCGATGAATTGCGATATAATGTGGATGGGAATGGCCAGATCATAAAAGATCAGCCAGAGGAAGTATTGGCAGCAGATGTTCGGATTCCACATTCACAGGATGAGGGTTTTACATCGCCAGAAGGTTATCGTCGATATTTACATGAGCAAGGCGTAGCCCATCATCAGATCAAGAATCAGGTGGATGAGTATAAACAAAGGTTGGACCTAGCACTTCTTAAAATAATCTCCGGTATTTTGGGGGTTCCACTTGGCGAATTAACCAAAAGGGATCAAGCCTATCAACTCGAAAAAATAAAGCGAAAGAACCGGAATATCAAAAGGATTGCTACGGCTATTGCTGCATTAGGGATCCTGGCAATTATTGCAGGTATTTTTGCCTGGAACCAAAGGAATTCGGCTTTACGTAATCTTGCCAAATCCTTGTATGCTTCTGGAATCAATAAACTTACAGAAAGTGAGTATGGTGATGGTGCAGCCTATATTGCGGAAGCAACCAGACGCGGAGATAAAAGTGCTGAACTATTTGCACACTCCATGCTTGCGGTACAAGATGACCTAACGAGAATGCCGAATGTCAATTATGGTTTTACACGGTTTTCACCAGATGGAAAATGGCTTGTAGGGTTCGCAAGTGCGGGGAATAATATGAATGTGTTGCAGGTTTGGAATGCTATTGATAGAAAATTACATATCCAACGAGATGATATCACCTCCATTCAAATTCGGTATCCCCTATTTGATGCCAGCAACAGAGCTTATGTAACTACCCTGAACAGTGTGATCGTCAGGTATGATATAGAAAATAATAAGAAGGAAGAAATTCGTCCCAATCCGGATAGTACCTTTATTGCAATAACCGCAGTCTCTCCGGACGCGAAATACCTTGTATTCAATAAAAACTCCAGACAAACGATTTTATTCAACACCGAAACGAAACAAGAGCAGGATCTTACCAAAAGTCAGGAATTGAGAACATCCACTGCTTATTTCGACAATACCTCAAAGACCTTATTGGTAGATCGCCAATCTTTTGAAGGCCCTTCAGAAGTAAGCATTTATGACCTTTCCAGTCCAGAGCTAAAGCAGATCTTTAAAAAGGATTTAGGCTCGGGGATCAAAACGGCAGTTTTCAGTAAGGATGGGAATCAGGTTATCTTTCATAATACGGCAGGCATAAATTATTTCAACAAGCTAAATGGAACTCAATGGTCCTTGCCAACCTCGACCTTGGTGAGATTTACAGGTTTTACAGATAATGGTAATTTATATATTGGGAATGATTCCCAAATCAGTCAATTGAACACTGACAATGGTTCAGTGATTAAAACGAGTAAATTACCAGAGAATGTTTTCTTCTTCAGTAATATGATAAAAATAATGGAGAAGGATGCCTTAAATTCAGAGGCCAATTCCCCAGATTGGACCCAGTCCTTGGTCAATAGCAATTCCCAAACTTTTCTCGAGAATAAAAAGGGAGATGCCTTGCGGGTAGCACAATTTTTTGAAACCAGTGATTTAGCACATATAGAGCCCGGAATTAGCACCGATATCGCCTTGTTAAGGTATAAGGGTGGAAAATCAATCGAGCAATTAAATCTCAATACAGGCGAAAAAACAAAGAACTTTATTCAAATTCCAGAAGAGGCAACTGTTCATTTGGTTCTTCATAAAACAAAGCGGGTTTTGGTAAAGGGGAAAAGTGGGAAGACCTACTTTTTTGATGCAGCTACTGGAAAAGCCGTTGGAAAGCCTTTTGATTCACAGGCTAGGTTGTATATTTTCAATCAGAATGAAACCCAGGTTTTAGCGCGAACCGGAAAAAACAGTTTTGCAGCTTGGGATATTGAAACTGGAAAACAAACTATCAACTTTTCACAAGAACAAGAAATTGGAGGATTTACGGTTAGTCCAGACTTCAGGATGGTAATTATGGTTAATCCTGATGGATGGAAGGTTTTGGATATAGCTTCCAAAAAAACTTTAAAAGAAGGTAAAGAAGCCTTAAGTAGTGGGGCTTTCAGTCCTACAGGGGAATATCTTTTAAAGGTTAGTAGTGTTGGAGATGCAGAGGTCTTGGAAACAAAAACTTTCAAGCCTATCCTGAATATGAAAACCATCGTTTCACCATTTATGGTCTTTAATAACAAAGGAAATGTGCTGGCAGTATCTGAGGATGCCACCCATATGCGACTTTGGAATCTTGAGGAAGGAAAATCTTTCGGGCAAACCATTCGAATCAGTAAAAACACGCAGTATTTTCATTTTTCGGATGATGATAAACAAATCTTCGTACAAGATGATGCCGAAGGAATGCGTTTGGCTGCTAAGGTAATTGATGCTACGACTGGGAATATACTGACGATGCCATTTATTAATCAGCGTTTTGATGCAATTTATGTTATCCCTGGGGATAAGCGATTGATGACGGTAGAATCGTTGATGAATGGGAATTCCATCAATATCTGGGAAGTTCCAGGTCAGGTGAGCATGTCGAAAGATCAATTAGCCAACGATTTAGAGAAGTTCTATGGCAAGAAGTACAATAACGAGACTGGCGCCATCTTAAATTATACAGACAGCAGCAATACCTTTAATACCTGGTATTTTGACGACCCCTTGGTCAGAACGGTTTCGCCAAGTTCCAATGAGAAGATCACGGATATCTTGAAGAAAAACTATCCGATCAAGAATGATACAAACTTACGATTATTAGCTGTTACTTATGATTATCATCCCTTGGCAAGAGCCATGGTAGCGAATTATTTCAGCAGTAATCCAGACACCCATTTAATTGGACAAAGGGTCGTGGAAATCACGGAGAAGCAGTTGATAAAAATCAAAAACAAGGAATTAAAATCAGAAGTAGAAAGCCTGTTAAAAGAAGCAAAACAGAAATTAAGCAAGTAAAAGAATGAATTTGACAAGAAGACAAAAAGGCCTATTGGGAATCGCATTTGTATGCTTTTTAATTATCATATCTTGGATAGGTCTATCTAAATTTTTTCCTGAGAGCAACTCATTTCGATATCTCCCTGATCGTATTTATCGGATAATCAAAATTGTATTTGGGGGTGATCCTTCGGGTTCAGGTCTTGAAACTGAGAATGTTCCCTTGGAATTAATTATTGCCAAAATTTGTGCTATAGGGATTCTTCTTTTTGGGGCTTATAAAATTATTCAGAAAGTATTCTCGGAACAGTTCAACCTGATGAAGGCTTCATTCAAGAAAAATCATTTGATTTCCATTGGAATCTCAAAAAAAGGTAGACAGCTATTCAAGAGTTTAAAGGATGACTATCAAAAGCAGGGAATTGCGATTGAAAAAGAAACCGAACATGCTGACATCAATGCTGTAAAAAAACAAGGTCATCTAGTCATCATCGGAAATGCTGAGGATGAGAACACTCTTCTTGAGGCAGGAATCAAACGTGCTTCTACCCTAATTGTGTTTCTAGAGAATGAACAAACGGTGATAGAAATCATTGAATCCGTTCAGGATATCTATGATAAATCCAAATGTCAGAATGAACTACTTTGTTTTTTACATATTAGCAATCCTCGATTAATCGACTTGGTCAAAAACACGGGAATCCATTTTCAGAACAATCAGATTCAGCTAAGATTTTTTAATATCCATAAAATGCTGGCTCGTCAATTCTTTTCGCAGATTCCACTGGATATGCAAAAGGTTGGGAAAAGCATTGCTGACATCAATAAGATTGTATTTTTAGGTTATGGGGATTTTGCAAAGGCGATGTTGGTTCAGGCATTGAGGATATTTCACACCTCTGTTGAAAATGATTTGCAGATTTCCATATACTCTGATAATGCCGGTAAAGACCGAAATTATTTTAGTGAACAATATCCGAAAGCTGATAAAATCTTTCCAGTTAGCTTCCATAAGTTTGAAGGCACCTTCAATGAAATGATTGAGCAGGAGGAGCTCATGAATAAAGGCGATCAAACACTATTTATTACGGCATTCGATCAGGATCAGGCCAACCTAAATGCAGGATTGGAACTATTGGAAAAAACGCAAAATGCTAATTTCCCGATCTATGTTTTGAATGCGGAAGGAAAGGGACTACGAAAGTTAATCAACTATTCATCAGACACGGACAGGATCAAGTTTTTTGGGCAGATGGAAGATATCTGCAACCTGGAATTTATCACCGGTCAAAAGCAGGATAAACTGGCTCAGGCGATACATGATGATTACCGCAAATTGCTTTCAGGGGCAAGTTCAGAAAGTGAGAAATACACTTCAGACTGGTTAACCTTGAGTGAGGATGCCAAGGATGCAAGCAGAGCACAGGCCGATCATATTCCTTATAAGTTTCTATTGACCAACAAGGCTTGGCCAGTTGCTGATCCTAAACAGGTTTTATTCAGTACTGCGGAAATAGAAACACTCGCCATTATCGAGCATAATCGTTGGATGGCGCATCGATATATCAATGGTTGGGATTTTGGTGAAAACAGGAATGATGAGCTCAAATTACATCCATCCTTGATTCCTTGGGAGATATTGAGTGAAAGTGAAAAGCAAAAAGACAGAGATACTATTCTGAGGATAAAGATTCTATTGAATTCCTGAGATATCAAGACCTTGAATATTTGACTTTGCAGATTGTTTAGGGTATATTTGATTGGCTTTAGGGGTATTCTTCTTTATAGAATTGAGACAGTCCCTTTGAACCTGATACGGTTAAAACCGGCGTAGGGAAAAGCAGATAAGCGTTTGGCAGTCCAATTGCCTATTCCCTTCCCTATAGCCATTATTGTATTTAAATTTCAAATAATGGAAAACGACATTTATCATTTACTTACACAAGTCCGAGCAAAATCTCCTTTGGTGCAAAACATCACGAATTTTGTCGTGATGAACAATACGGCAAATGCTTTATTGGCATTAGGAGCCTCTCCCATTATGGTGCATGCCGAAGAGGAGTTGGAAGAAGTTTTAAGCTTCTGCAATTCCCTGGTCATAAACATTGGTACCATCAGCAAGCCTTGGGCAAACAACATGATCGAGGCTGCAAAATTGGCAAACAAATTAGAGAAACCATGGGTACTAGACCCTGTTGGTGCCGGAATCTCAAAATTGAGGAATGAAACCCTGGTAACTCTTGTGCAATTGAAACCCACGGTAATTCGTGGGAATGCTTCCGAAATCATGGCATTACAGAATTTCAATAATAAAAGTTCGAAAGGCGTTGATAGTACAGAATCTAGCAGCACTGCCATACAGGCGGGTCAGATTCTAAATAAAGAAACTGGAGCTATCGTATGTATTTCCGGCGCTATAGATTATGTTATTTCGAAGGAAGAGATTACGGAGGTCAGCAATGGCTCCGCGATGATGACGAAGGTGACGGGATTAGGTTGTACGGCATCCGCCATTACCGCAGCATTCATCGGATTAGGGAACAATCCTTATGAGGAGGCTGTCGCAGGAATAACGATTACCAGTCTTGCTGGTGAACTGGCGGCAAAAATCTCAAAAGGCCCCGGAAGTTTACAACTAAATCTATATGACACCTTATACAACCTGGCTAAAGAGCAGATCCTAGGGAATTTAAAGCTAAAAAGATATGCCAATCCATCCTGATTTCCCCTATCCTTTATATCTGGTGATTTCAGAAAAAGATTGTACAAAAATGGATTGGTTAAAAGTTGCTGAGGAGGCAATTTCAGCTGGAGTAGATGTCATTCAATTGCGCGAAAAGGACATTTCATTTTCCGATTATTTGAACAAAGCCAAAGCATTAAAAAGGATAACTGATCATTTTCAAATTCCTTTGATCATCAATGATAATGCGGAGGTTGCTGCTGAGGTTGAAGCTTGGGGCATCCATGTAGGTCTTTCAGATCAACTGCCTTTAGAAATTGCTGAAAAATATGCTGATCGGATGAAAATTGGATGGTCATTAGAATATAAAGAGCAATTGAAGTCGAGTCAACTACAAGTGACTCATCATCTTGGCCTCAGTCCTATTTTTAATACGCCGACGAAAACCAATACGGTAACAACCTGGGGAATTTCCGGTATTGAGGAAATTAAAACTATGAACAACAGACCACTGATTGCCATTGGTGGGATGAACCTAACAAATGCAGGTGAAGCCTTTGCTGCCGGAGCAAATAGTGTTGCTGTAGTATCAGCAATATGTTCCAATGTGGATCCCCGAAAAGCAACAGAGGAATTAAAAGCCTTATTAAAATGAAAGAAAACAAAAAATATAAAGTTCCAACCGTCTTAAGTATTGCAGGATTTGATGGAAGTGGCGGTGCTGGAATACAGGCCGATACAAAAACCATTTCGTCACTTGGATGCTATGCCATGAATGTTTTGACGGCATTACCAGTTCAAAATACGCAGGGTGTAAAGAATATTTTTGAGATCCCGGTTGACGCCGTATCAGAGCAACTGGAATGTTTATTTGAAGATATTTATCCAGACAGCATTAAGATTGGAATGGTGCATCATACCAAATTGGTAGAAACGATTGCCAATTTCTTAAAAGACTATAAAGGTCCTATAGTTTTTGACCCCGTCATGGTGTCCAGCAGTGGTCATCGCTTGATTCAAGAAGACACCATAGAAGCAATCAAGGAATTGTTGTTTCCGATTGCCGACATAATCACTCCAAATCTGGATGAGGTTTCCGTTTTGGTAAATCGCGAAATAAGTACGGTACATGCTATGGAGGATGTTTCAGATGAGATATTGAGCCTTGGCTGTAAAGCTGCCTTATTGAAGGGAGGACATCTACAGAGTGATATTCTGACGAGTATCTTGATTCAAAAAGGTCAAGCAGCTCAATATTTTGAATCGAAGCGTGTCAATACAAAAAATACGCACGGTTCGGGATGTTCCTTATCTTCTGCTATTGCCTCATTCTTGGCTCGCGGATATCATTTGGAGCAATCTACCGAAAATGCTCTGATGTATATCAATAGTGCGATAAAAGGCAGTAAAGATTTAATAATTGGGAAAGGTCATGGACCCTTAAATCATTTTTTCAACCCTGTAAAACTTATCAAATATGAAATGGACTGATAAAGCCTGGGCGGCAATTGAACCACTATACAAGGAAATTCTGGAAATGCCATTTATTGAGGAATTGAAGAATGGAAATCTTCCATTGGAGAAGTTCCAATTCTATATGCTTCAAGATGCGAAATACCTGGAGCATTATGGTCGGGCGCTTGCGGCATTGGGTTCCAAAGCGATGGACAATGAAATGGCCTTGGATTTTTTCGAATTTGGAAAAAACGCATTAATCGTTGAAAGAGCCTTACACGAAGCCTATTTTAAGGAATTCAATCTGGAGCCCAATCAGGAAATTACCATCGAACCGGTCTGTCATCATTACATACATTACTTAAAAAGTACGGTAGCTTTTGATCCTATTGAAGTAGCTACAGCAGCTATTTTACCTTGTTTTTGGATCTATAAAGAAGTGGGTGATCATATTTATCAAAATAAAAATACTTCAAACAATCCTTATAAAAATTGGATTGAAACCTATAGTGGTGAAGAATTTGCCATTGGTGTAAAGAAAGCATTGGACTACACGAATTATATGGCTGAAAACACAAACGATAAAGGTAGAGAATTGATGTTGGAAGCCTTTATCACAGCTAGTCGATTGGAGTTTATGTTTTGGGATGCAGCATACAGGAATACAAAGTGGTAGAACAATTAGGACAGTATATATCTTTGTTATTTGTTTTTATAAAATCTGACAAAATCTTGAACTAAATTTTAATCTATAAATTAAATTCCAGCTATAGATTTGTAGACCCAAAGATTAAACTTATTTAAAAAGTAACTTTTATATAAAAAAACTAGAATAAAATTCCTTTTGGCGTAGTTTTTGGGTTAATTTTACACATAAATTATTGTGATATGAAACAACTTTGGATACTTGCAGGCGCTACTGCACTACTTACTTTTGGGTCTTGTACTTCGAATGCTAATAAGCAATTGGAATCAAAAGATTCAAGCGGTACAGAAATTACAGATACCAATCCAGTAGATACTACACATACCTCTCAAAACTCATTAGATTGGGCAGGATCATACAGCGGGGTTTTTCCATGTGCAGATTGTCCTGGTATCAAAACTACAGTAACTTTGAATTCGGATGAGACCTTCACTTACGAGGGTGAATATCAAGAAAGAGATACTAAAATAGAAGATACCGGAAAATTTATGTGGCATGATAACGGCAGCGTGGTTCACTTGGTAGGTAAAGAAGTAAATATGAAATTGAAAGTTGGTGAAAATCAACTATTCTCACTTGACCAAGATGGTAAACCAATCGATGGTCCTTTGAAAGACAACTATATTTTGAAAAAAGTAACCCAATAGATATGGGTTTAAGCCATACGAAAAAGAGCTGATAATCATTTATCAGCTCTTTTTTATGATAACACATGAACAATTTCATGTGGGATAATCTTATTGATTTTTGCTACGCTCTTTCAAGATTCCCTTGCAAATATCAGCGACCAATGAAGGCCCTTCATAGATAAAGCCAGTATATACCTGAACCAAGCTAGCTCCGGCATTTAATTTTTCAATAGCATCTTCAGCAGAATGAATCCCTCCTACTCCAATTATTGGGAATGCTTGATTTGATTTATCAGAAATATACTTGATAACTTCAGTAGAACGGCGGGTCAAAGGTTTACCACTCACACCTCCTGGTTCTTGAACCAATAAGCGATTGCTTTGAAGTCCTTCCCTAGCAATGGTTGTATTTGTAGCAATAACACCTGCGATCTTTGTTTCCATGACGATATCAACAATATCATCCAGTTGGGTAAAAGTCAAATCCGGTGCTATTTTCAAAAGAATAGGTTTTGGATTTGATTTCTCGAGGTTCATTTGTTGCAAAGTATTCAGGATATGCATTAAAGGACCTTTTTCCTGCAAATCTCTTAATCCTGGAGTATTCGGTGAACTTACATTGACTACGAAATAATCCACATAGTCAAATAATGATTTAAAGCAATAGATATAGTCATTTACAGCTTCTTCGTTTGGTGTCACTTTATTTTTACCAATATTTCCACCTATTAAAACACCGTTTCTCTCTTTTAGGAATTTCAATTTTGCAGCAGCAACATCTGCTCCTTTGTTATTGAATCCCATGCGATTGATCAGGGCGCTGTCATCCACCAACCTAAACATTCTAGGTTTATCATTACCGGGTTGAGGTTTTGGAGTAACCGTTCCAATTTCGATAAAACCAAAGCCTAGTCTAGCCATATCCTCGATATATTCAGCATTTTTATCAAATCCCGCAGCTAATCCTACTGGATTTTTAAATGTAAGTCCGAACACCTTGGTTTCTAACCTTGGATCTTCAACACAATACATGGAGTTTAATAATGCTTTAGAGCCCCAAATTTTATTGAAAAATTTCAACCCTGAAGTCACATTATGATGCGCCTGTTCTGGGTTCATGGAGAAGAAAAATGGTTTAACTAGCTTATACATGGATGCAAAGGTAGCCAAAGATGCAGAAATATTCATTACTTTTGCACCCGAAATGATATCAATAAATAACTTAACATTCGAAATAGGCTCCAGAGCGTTGTACGACGAGGCAAACTGGCATATTAAGCCAGGAGATAAAGTAGGCCTAATCGGTGCCAATGGTACCGGGAAGTCCACATTATTAAAACTTATCGTCGGTGAGTATTCCCCAACATCGGGAACAATCTCAATGGCAAAGGACCTGAAATTAGGTTATTTAAACCAGGATTTACTGTCCTATCACTCGGAAAAAAGTATCCTTCATGTTGCCATGGAGGCTTTTGAGCGTCAAAATCAGTTACATACGGAAATAGAAAATCTGTTAAAAAAGTTAGAAACAGATTATTCGGATGATATCTTAAATAAACTGAGTGATAAACAGACTGAATTTGAAGCTTTAGATGGATATAGCATCGAGTTTAGAGCACATGAAATCTTGGCTGGTTTGGGATTCTCAGAAGAGGAACAAAAAAGACCATTGGCGACTTTCTCTGGAGGATGGCGAATGCGTGTTATGTTGGCCAGAATCCTACTGCAAGCCCCTGATATCCTTTTACTGGATGAGCCTACCAACCACTTGGATTTACCTTCCATTAAATGGTTAGAAACCTATCTTCAAAGTTTTGAAGGCGCAATTGTTATTGTTTCACACGACCGTTATTTCTTAGATAGGATTATCAATAAAACTGTTGAGTCTAGAAAAGGAAAACTAACCCTATATGCTGGTAACTACAGTTTCTACCTAGAGGAAAAGTCATTACGCGAAGAAATCCAAGGTAATCAATACAAAAACCAACAGGCGAAGATCAAACAGGAAGAGCGTTTGATTGAGAGATTCCGTTCAAAGGCGAGTAAGGCAAAGATGGTTCAATCTCGTATCAAGGCTTTGGATAGAATGGAAAAAGTAGATGAGGTCGACGATGATAATCCGGAAGTAAACTTTAGCTTCAAATTCTCCAAGCCTTCAGGCCGTCATGTGGTGACGATTGAGAACATCAGCAAATCATATCCGAACATTGATATTTTAGATAAGACCGATGGATTGATTGAAAAAGGCGATAAAATCGCATTGATTGGTGCTAATGGTAAAGGTAAATCGACCTTACTAAGAATTGTTGCTGATGCGGATACAGAATTTGAAGGAAAAAGCACAAAAGGGCATAATGTATCCCAAACCTTCTTTGCACAGCACCAACTAGAGGCTCTACATCTTGAGAATTCAATTCTGCAAGAATTGGTTGCCTTTGCGCCAAAACATACAGAAACTGAATTGCGTTCCATCTTAGGTAGTTTCTTATTTACTGGAGATGATGTTTTCAAAAAGATCAAAGTTCTTTCAGGTGGTGAAAAATCAAGGGTAGCCTTGGCAAAAGCGTTGACAGCTGACGCGAACTTCCTGGTTCTGGATGAGCCGACCAACCACTTGGATATGGCTTCAGTAAATATTTTAATCCAGGCCCTTCAACAATACGAAGGTACATTTATCGTGGTTTCCCACGACCGTTACTTCCTGGACCATGTTGCCAATAAAATCTGGTTTATCGAGGATAAGGAAATAAAAGAATATCCAGGATCATATCAGGAATTTGAAGAATGGAATTCTAAACGTACAATCAAGCCTGTTGTTAAACAGGAAAAGAAAGTCAAAGAAGAGCCCAAAAAGGAAAAGGTTGCTCCGACTGATGATTTAAAAAAGATTATTCAGAAGAAAAACAAGGAGTTATCCGCTTTGGAGGAGAAGATTGAAAGTCAGGAATCTTTGGTGAAAGAATTAGAAAATGAACTTGCACAGGAGGATATCTATTCCGATCCTGTTAAACTTCAAGAACATACCAGAAATTACAATTCTGAAAAAGCTAAATTGGAAGGTCTACAACAAGATTGGGAAAATCTAGCTGAGGAAATTATGAATCTTGAAGGATAAGCAAGAGAAAATAAAAAGAGAGGGATTACTAAACAGTAATCCCTCTCTCTTTTTGCTAAACAATTGGCTGGAAATTTGTTATATAATTAATAAAACCAAGACATGACCGAATTTCTACCTTTTCTTATTTCCTTATTTGTAGGAATTGGATTAGCCGCTGCAACAGGATTCAGGGTGTTTTTACCCATTTTCTTTTTAAGCTTGGGCTCCTACCTGGGCTGGACTCCTTTGGATCAAAGCTATGCTTGGATTGGTGGATTACCAGCTGTCATTGCAACCGGACTAGCCACCATCATTGAAATCCTGGCCTATTATATTCCTTTCGTCGATAATATATTGGATAGCATCACGGTGCCATTGGCAACCATTGCAGGTTCACTTTTGTTTGCTTCTCAGTTTACAGAGGTTAGCAATTGGATACAATGGTCTTTAGCGATTATTGCTGGCGGAGGTACCGCCGCAACCATAAGTTCTATTTTTGCAGGAACAAGGGCTGCCTCCTCAGGAACAACAGCCGGAGTAGCCAATCCTGCAATTTCCACCATTGAAACCATTGGCTCAACCATTATGAGTATTCTGGCTATTTTCTTACCTATTTTGGCAGGAATATGTGTTTTGCTAATCCTCTACCTTGCTTTTAAATTCGAAAAAAAACTCATGGACAAAGTACGCAAGAAGCCTAAACAAAATAAATTTAAGGATTCAGCTTATTAACACGTCCTTCAAATTTTTCTGAAGCAGTCTTAATTGGTTGATACTGAACCCAACAATACGATAAGAAGGGTAATAAAACGAATATCAGGACTCCCCACCAGAAACCGGCAATATTTCCAATTATGATGCTGAGTAGAAAAATAATGACTGGATAAGAGAATAACAAAACTCCAAACAAGAGCGAATCATAGAAAATGCTGTTCTCTGTTTTCTTTTTCACTTGTTTTTTCACCAACTGATAGAACCAATTGTGCGAATAATATCCTAACAGTGCTGGAATTTTCATCCAGGACTTACTTTTTTGAACATCTTCAGTTCCTTCGATATAGGAATTTAACACACTAGCGTCCATTTCTGATCTTAGCTGTCGAATCAGTTCTGTTGTATCAACATTGGAATTGTTCAAATAATCGGTGGAATCAATAGGAATTAAGGCTTCCAAATAAACAGCCTTTGGATTATCATCAAAAGAATTGTAGCTGAGAATATACGGCTGAACCTGAATCGGGACATCCATTTGAACCGCCCGATGAATAATAGAACTCAATCCGCTGGTCATAAAGGGTTTTAAATCCAAATGATTTCGAGAAACACCCTCCGGAAATATGAGTAATTTCCTTCCCATCTTTAACTGACGGACACATTCATCATAGGTAAAAGCATTACTAATATCTGCATCTTCATCATCATTCTTTTTATAGATGGGAAGCATATAAAAGGTTCGCAATGCCCAATTTGCCCATGCCTTTGCAAAAATATCACCACGTGTCAGAAAACAGATTTCTGAAGGTTGATGGACCGTTATTACCAAGGCATCAAAGAATGAGTTGGGATGATTGGAAACTATGACTGCAGGGTCATTGTTCTGGGCCAGATGCAAGTTTTTTAATTGCCATTCTGAAACATACCATTTCAAACCAAATTTGATAAAAGATCTTAGGACTGGGTAAAGCATAAATTAATATTCTCAATAATTAGAATTCAAATTTTCCTATAACAAAAAACAAGCCTAATTTTTATAATATTTAATCTTCTTTCATGGATTCCGTGATCTTATGGATGTTTAAGCTATTCGCCATCGCACTAAATATCTTATAATAAGTGCCATGCCTATCAAATAAGGCTTCGTGGGTTCCATCTTCTACTACCCTACCTTTTTCCATCACGATAATATGCTCGGCATCGATAATCTGGGAAATACTGTGAGAAACTATAATCACTGTCCTACCGACCTTAATGGCGTCCAGGCTATTTTTTATTTGTTCAGTAGCAATTGCGTCCAGATTGGCTGTAGGTTCATCCAAAAATATAATTGGCGGATTTTTTAGGAACATTCTGGCAATGGCAATTCGCTGTTGCTGACCACCTGAAAGTAGATTCGCTTCCGAATAGTAGCCATCGGGAAGTTCCAAGATCTGTTCATGAATAGAGGCTTTCTTTGCAGCTTCAATGATCTCCTCCATGCTCGCATTGATCTTGCCATACTTGATATTATCAATGATGTTTCCTTTAAAAATATGATTCTTCTGTAATACCAAGCCTATATTTTCCCGAAGGAAATCCGTATCATATTCTTTTAAATCAACTCCATCTAAATAAATTGCGCCTTCAGTAGGCTCGTAAAACTTATCCAAGAGGTTGATGATTGTACTTTTCCCTGCTCCAGACAATCCCACCAAGGCGGTGTTTTCATTGGGGCAGATCCGCATATTGACATCAAACAAGGCTTCATAACCGTTTGGATAACTGAAATTGACATTTTTAATTTCTATTAAACCCTTGATTTCGTCAGGTCTGTACTTCCCTGTTGGTTCCTTCTGACCTTCATCTTCCAAAATTCCAAAAAAGCTCTCCGAGTAAATCAAAGCATCATTTACCTCATCATATATTCGATGTAGTTGGCGAATAGGTGCCGACACATTATTAAACAACATGATATGAAACATAATGGCACCTATGGACATCTGTCCGTTCAATACGAAATAAGCAGTCAAGATAATCACGATAACCACTCCTATTTGCTCAATAAAGCCCTTTATGCTTTCGAAAATAAAAGAAGTTTTCCGAGTCCTCATTTGGTTATCGGTCATATCGGATTGAATCCGCCGATGCTTAGTAGCTTCCGTTTTTTCGCGCACAAAGGATTTGATAACCGTGATGGAGTCAATAAGTTTAATCAACTGATTGCTTTTATCCTCACGGTATCGACGCATTTCCCTACGAAATCCCGATAGTCGTTTTGCTTGTAACTGGGAAACATAGAAATAGATGGGGATAATAAATAAGCCAACTAGACCTACATAAAAATTAGCCAAAAACATACAGACCAAGGCGACAATGGCATTGGCAAATAATGGAAGAATATCGATGAAGAAATTTTGAACCAAACGGGTAAGCGAGCTAATCCCGGCATCTATACGAGTCTGTAACTTCCCTGATTCGTTGATGCTGGAGGTATAAAATGCCATTCTATAGGTCAATATTCTATCGACGATAGCCTGCGAAAAATCACGGGCGATATTGATACGCAATTTCTCGCCGTAATATTTCTGTCCAAACTGAACGATGGAATAAACGATTTCCTTTCCTAATAGGATTGCAGATATAGTCCCCAACAGGTATAAACCCGTTCGAAGCGGCGTTTTATTGACCAAGAGGTCACTAATGGTATCGACTGTATATTTGAGGATAAAGGCATTGACCTGCGCGGCGAAAGAGCCAATAACGGTCAAGATGAGTGTATAAAAAATTAAGTTCTTATACGGTTTGGTAAAGGGTAATACTTTTTTAAAGAGTTGGGATATGGTCATAAATATTAAACTTTATTGCAACACAAAAGTTTAAGCCAATCCCAAATCTTAATATTTTACAGGATAGTTGGCTATAAAATCAAACTTATAGTCCTTATGTTGTTTGAGACTATCAATCAGGTTGCTCAACAATTGTTGTCCCTTTTTATTTTGAAACATATCATCATGCATCAATAGCACAATGTTATTAGGTTTTAATGTAGATTTATTTCCTAGCATATTCCGAACACGACCATAAATCTCATCAACCGACTGAACAGGTTTTCCACTCAGGCCATTGATTTTCCATTCCATATCCCATCCATAGATCTTATATCCATTCACACCCAATAAATCTGCTGTTTGGCTACCAGAAGTTAAGTCTACACGGCGAACATCATCGAATAACCAAATATTTCTACCTGGCATACGTACGATTTTATGTTTTAAACCTAGGTCGGTTTCACATTTTTCAAAATCTGCAACTGCCAAATCCGGGTTACTATAGAAAACATGGAATTTATTAGCCGCATGGGTAAAGCTATGATTATAACAGTCCACAAGTGGATTATTCATATATTTTTCAAAATCACGCTTTAAACGCTTGCTCATGCCGGCATGTTTACCAACCAAGAAAGCGGAAATCTTAACGTTTTTCGAAGTAATAATAGAATCAATTGCCGAACTACCAATTAAAGGTCCATCATCAAAGGTCAAATAAATATGCTTATCCTTCTTGTTTAATTCTCTATAGATTGAATCCCGCATGGTTCTTTTCGCCTGTTTAGGATCAATTTTATTTAAGGAATCAACTTCAGGAAATTTTATTTTTCCTCTATTTAAGGAATCCAACAAGTCCATTAATTTAACTGTATCTTTTTGAACTTCGGATTTGCCCGCAGCCAATACATTCTCAGTCGAATCCGAAGAATTCGAAGAATTTGGTGACCCAACAATAGAATTACAGGAGTATACTGAAATTAGTGTGGAAATTGAGGCAATACCAACGACAATTGTCTTCTTCAACATAGCCTAAAAGGTGTCTTAATTTTTTTTCAAAAGTAAAAATATTTGTTGATAAAAGAAAGGGACCCCTCACCAAGGCCCCCTTCAATTTATCCCTATTTTATATGCTAATCATCGTAATGTCTTCCCTTTTTCCAACGCTTATCCATCTTCTTATGATACTTGTAATGCTCTTTCTGAGCTTTACGATAATGCTTGTCAGCTTTATGGTAATGTCTTCCTCCGTCACGGATTGCAACTTGAGAATAATTCCTAGAATAACCGTGATAACGATCATGGTAATGTCTATGGTTTCTCCATGGTCTGGATTCATTGACTACAACTTTGTAGGTTCTATAAAAATCCCGACCTCTGTATCTGCGCGGTATAGTCCTGTGAGACACCCAACTACGTCCATCGTAATAAGTATAATAACGATTTGACACATCATAATACATATCAAACTCTGGCATGTAATAGTATCTGGCGTAATCATAGCCAACTGGTCCCCAATTAGGTTGTAATCCAATATTCAGACTTACTCGAACCTGAGCTTCAGCCGGTTTAACAAATAGTAAACCTCCAAAAAACAATGCTGCGTAAAATAACTTTTTCATAATAATCTCCTTATATCGTTAGGACCCAATTGTCCGGTTATTTTTAATGTTCTGACAGCTATTTTGAGCGGAAGGATTAAACTGAAAATGTTAAAAAATGTAAATCATCTGCTACAACACTCTAAATCAATCATTTAATTTTCATTTTAATGTCATTTTAAAATTTTTATTCAATAATCATTTCCTTTAAAATACTCCACAATAGCTAATCCTTTCTATCAGCATTTTTGTTATCTTTGTCGCAATTTTAACAAAATAGAAATATGGCATTACAATGCGGGATAGTAGGCCTACCGAATGTAGGTAAATCGACCTTATTTAACTGTTTATCAAATGCAAAAGCGCAAGCAGCAAACTTTCCATTCTGTACAATTGAACCCAATGTAGGTGTAATCACTGTACCAGATGCTCGCTTGAACAAATTAGCCGAACTTGTAAATCCTCAACGTATCGTTCCTAATACCATCGAAATCGTAGATATCGCCGGATTGGTGAAAGGTGCTTCCAAAGGTGAAGGTTTAGGAAATCAGTTTTTAGGGAATATTCGTACTACTAATGCTATCATTCATGTTTTAAGATGTTTTGATGATGGTAATGTTATCCACGTAGATGGTTCAGTAGACCCTATCCGTGATAAAGAAATCATCGATACAGAATTGCAACTTAAAGATTTGGATACCGTTGTTAAACGTATTCAGAAGGTTGAAAAAATGGCTAAAACTGGTGGTGATAAAGATGCTAAGAAAACATTTGAAGTCCTTTCAGTTGTAAAAAACCATTTGGAATCTGGAAAATCAGCTCGTACAGCTCCTATTTCAGAAGAAGACTTTGAATTTATCGAAGACCTAACGCTTTTGACCATCAAACCTGTACTTTATGTTTGTAATGTGGATGAAGCTTCTGTAAATACAGGAAATGCTTATGTGGAAAAAGTAAGAGAAGCAGTTAAGGATGAAAATGCTGAGGTATTGGTAATTTCTGCTCAAATTGAATCTGAAATCGCGCAGCTGGAAGACTATGAAGAACGCAAAATGTTCTTGGAGGATTTAGGTCTTGAAGAATCAGGTGTTCATAAATTAATCCGAGCTGCATATTCACTATTGGACTTGGCAACTTACTTCACTGCCGGTGTTCAGGAAGTTCGTGCATGGACAATTGAAAAAGGTTTCACCGCTCCTCAAGCAGCAGGTGTAATCCATACCGATTTTGAAAAAGGATTTATCCGTGCCGAGGTTATTAAATATAATGACTTTGTTCAATTCGGATCTGAAGCTGCAGTTAAAGAAGCAGGTAAATTATCTGTAGAAGGAAAGACATATATCGTTGAAGATGGAGATATTATGCACTTTAGATTCAATGTGTAATTCAACTATAATTCAACAAAAAAAGCGACTTTATAGGTCGCTTTTTTTGTTGAATTATAGTTTAGTATTGAGATATGAGATTGGAGACTTGAGATAGAAACCTGGAAAAAATAATCTATAGAATTATGAGATAGAAAACAGGATAAAATAACTTTTAATAAGCTTTCTGCCTTTCCACTTTCTCAATTCTCACATCTCATATCTCACATCTTTCCTCACATCAGTCTTTTAACAATTCTCAACTTATGTGTTGTTTGTTGCAGGTCGTGATTGTAAATTCCTTCATTATCAATGGAGTCTATACGAACTTTCTCAACAACATGTAATATTTCCTCATCAGAGATCACAATTCCCAAATGATCGACTTCGCCATTATCATTGATGAAAAATGCTAAGTCGCCTCCACGGATTTCGGATATAAAATCCACGGAATTCCCAAGGCTTAAGATAGATTCAATATCCTTAGGTAGTTCAATCCCAAAATGACGGTAAAATAAGCCACATAAGCCAATATTATCCAAACCATGAATGGTTCTCCCCTTATAGGAAAATGGAGTGTTTAAATAGGACGCTACAAAGTTTTCTAATTGTTCCCGATCACGCTCCTCATCATAACCTTCCTGTGTATCCCGAAGATCCGATAAGATTTTATAGTTGTCTTCAGAAGTTACAATACTTTTATTCTCCGGGATCGGACTTCCATGATAGATCTGCATCGTTTTATTTTCACCAGCAACAGCATATCCACCAACCTCATCAATAATATAATCTGCAGGAATAACCTCCTCTACAAATTCATATTGACCATCCATTATCCAACCTTGAATCTCAGAATCTTGAATCTGAATGAATGCCCAAGATTTTTTCCTTTCTAATATTATAAAAGCTTCCCCAAATAACAGTTCATAAACTCTATTGGATGAAAGTTTTGCTGTTTCCAATACTGAAATAGAACTCAATACACAAATTCCTAATGCCATAAAATAAGTTGTTTTAATAAAACAATTCAGCTAATTTAATCGTTTTTTAATATATTAGAGATACATTATAATCTAAATATCATGACTACAAAAAAGTTCAATCGAATATTATTAGCAATTGATGAGACTCCCTGTTCACGTCGTGCAATCGACTATGCTAGAGAAATTGTTGAAGAAATACATCCTGCACTTGCTTTAGTCACGGTAGTTCCACCGACTTCTCCTACCTCCTATGGTGTTGACCCTCTTTTAGGTCAGCAACCTATAATTGTTCCTGAAGTTTCTGAAATCCAACAACAAGCTTCTCAGGATTTTCTGAATAGACTCGCAACGGAATTTCAATCAGCTTCTGAAACCTTCACATTTAACCGTGTGGGTGATGTCAGAGATGAAATCCTTCAGGTCGCAAAAGAATGGACTGCAGATTTGATAATTATGGGAAATAATGGAAGAACTGGATTTGACCATTTCCTTTCCGGATCAGTATCTGAAGCCTTGATCAGAAAAGCTACTTGCCCGGTCTTGGTAATTCCGTTAAATTGCGATTAAGCCTTCTTAAACTGAGCGACAAACATGGTATCTGCCTTTTTATCATATCCAATAATCGGATGTTGATCAATAAGCTGTAACCCTAACTCATCTGTGATATATTGACAGATTTCTTCATTCTCAGCAGCAAAAACAGAACAAGTAATATACAATAAGGTCTTACCTGGTTTTAAATAAGGAACGACATTCTTCACAATGTCCTTCTGAAGACTGCTGTATTTTTCTATTTCACTCTTACTGAACTTCCAAAGCATTTCAGAGGTTCTACCCCAAGTTCCAGATCCTGAACATGGTGCATCCAGAATAATTCCATCAAAAGATTCCTCACCCATGATATTATTAACTGGCTTACTTAAATCTAAAATCTTCTTCCTGAAATAAGTCTTGACACTGGCTTTTTCAAATCTTTCATCTAAATTCCTTAGAATACTCAATCTAACATCAGATACCAATAACTTAATATTCGGTTCCTTATCTAGCAACAATAATGACTTACCACCAGATGCTGCACAGCAATCCCACCATGAAGATCTTTCCGGAATCACTAGATCATTTAAACTTTGCTGGGAAGACCAGTCCTGAACCTCATAGGTTCCATCCAATCCTTTTACCTGTTGAAGGTTGGTTCCGTTTTTTAAGGATAAGGTTTGCTCAGAGATCTCTTCAAAGGGAATTGAATTCTTCTCTAAGGTCTTGCGAACCTTGCTTTCCATTCCTTTTTGAATGCGGATATACAGGTTTGGTTGAACAAAGTGAGATAAAATAAATGCGTTTTTATCGATTGTTGGAGATAAGTAATCAGCAAATGAAAAAACCTTCTCTAGGAACTTTCCATATTTGCTTTCAACTAGCTCCACTTTTTCCTGAATTCCCAATCCTAGTTTATCTGCCCATTCAGGCATAAAAACTTCCACAACACCCGATTCGACCTCACATAGAAATTCAGCTATGGTTAACTTTTCAGTCGGTGTCAGAGAAACGAATGCTCTTCCTAATCTGAAAAAGTTATAGCAGAACCTAGAGTTCATCCTTCTATCGGATGAACCCATCTGTCTGTTATTCTTATAAAATTGAGTTAAGAACCTAGAAAAAGGTTCTTTAAATTGATATTCGTTGATAGTACGTTCAAAGTTACGTACCTGTTGCTGAATTCTCTTGCTATTGACTTCCAATGCTTCTTATTGAAAAGAACCGTTGCGATAGGTTCTAATTTTAACTGCTTGGTTTACATATCCCCAAGTTGGATTATAGTTAAACTGGTAATCGCTAAAGATTCCAGAATACTTCTCATCAACTACCTTCTCAGAATATGCCGAACCATACTTATTCAACAAGGTTGCAAAATACCTTCCTGCATCGTATCCTTTGTAAGCAAAGTCTGAAGGTTCAATCTTGAATGCTGATTTATAGTTGCGTTGAAAATTCTGAACTTCTGTGCTCCATACTTTTAAATGGCTTTCAGAACTGATCGTTGGATCCATACGGAAGAAGTTGTCATATGGTCTAAAGTCAACTTTTGACCAAAGTGGATGTCCATATAAACGAACTGAATATCCCTGACCAACTTTACTATCCAATGAGTTTACTAAAGAACGAAGTTGAGTCTTTTCAGTAGTACCTGAAATTACAAAAGCGGTTCCCATATCAGGAATAGTTTGACCTAATTGCGAAACTGATGATACATGTACAATTTTCGCAGCAGGGTTAATCTTCTTGACTTCCTCATCAAATCCGGCGATAAAATTACGGTGATCGCTATCCCTAGCTTCAAAAACAATGATAACATCGGAATCCGTGTATCTCTTCATCATTTCTGCGGCAATAGCACGCATATGAATACGAATTGGTGGAGTCAAAGAAACAAGATTAGCAATATTGAATTCCGTAGGCATAGTTGCAGCCAATGGATTCACTTGAAGAATCTTGTTGTTCTTATTTCCTTTCGCAAAGGATCTGATTTCTTTCGGATAGACAGGACCAACAATTAAGCTGGCGTTTTCAATTTCTTTGGACGCAGCAATAGAAAGATTTTTCATCTCATTGTCCTGAGTGTCCATGACATGGATATTGAAGTCAGCAGTTTTTTTAGCTGCTTCATTAACTCCCATCTGAAAACCTTGGTAAAAGTCCAATGCCAAAGCAGAACGCTTCACATCAGCTTCAACCACATTTTGATTAGCAATCATATTCAGTTGAAAGGGTAAAAGCAGAGCAATGTTTTTGGATTGATCTGCTGCTTTTACCGTTTCTTCCTTCTTGGCATCCTCTTTTTTCTCGGCTTCTGTCTTATTACCAGCATCTTTTCCAGTATTGCCATAGACATTTGGGTTCTTTAGAACTCCACCTGTCGTTTTTGGCGAACATGAACTCACCGCTAGAACAGCAGCCATGCAGAATGCTGCAAGGGTACCCCTATAAATGTTTTTCAAATTATTCCCACTCAATGGTTGCTGGTGGTTTTGAACTGATATCATATACGACTCTGTTGATTCCTTTGACATGATTAATAATCTCGTTTGAAATTTTAGCTAACAAATCATAAGGCAAATGAATCCAATCAGCGGTCATTCCATCTAAGGAACCTACTGCTCTTAGTGCGACAACGTGTTCATAGGTACGCTCATCCCCCATTACACCAACTGATTGAACCGGCAAGAAAATAGTTCCTGCTTGCCAAACTTTATCATACCAACCCGATTCTTTCAGGTTACGAATGTAAATGTCATCAGCTTCTTGCAAAATCCGTACCTTTTCTTCTGTAATATCTCCTAAAATTCGAATTGCTAAGCCTGGACCTGGAAATGGATGCCTTCCTAAGATAGCTGGATCTACTTCCAAAGACTTCCCAACTCGACGAACCTCATCCTTAAATAAAGTTTTTAATGGCTCTATTACCTTTAATTTCATATAGTCAGGTAATCCGCCTACATTATGGTGTGATTTGATCGTCGCAGATGGACCTTTAACCGATATCGACTCAATGATATCTGGATAAATAGTACCCTGTCCTAACCATTTTGCCTCAACACCTTCAGGTAATTCCTTTTGAATCTCTTTCGCTGCCTCATCAAATACATCAATAAAAGATGCACCAATGATTTTACGTTTTTGCTCCGGCTCTGAAACTCCAGCTAATCTGGAATAGAAAAGATCCTTCGCATTTACGCCTTTGATGTTTAAACCCATGTTTTGGTAAGATGCCAATACTTGCTCGTATTCATCCTTACGCAATAAACCGTGGTCAACAAAGAAACAGTGCAATTTATCTCCGATAGCATGGTGTAATAATACCGCAGCAACAGTGGAGTCAACTCCACCAGATAATGCCATGATCACATGGTCATTTCCTAATTGCTCTTTTAATTCTGAAACAGTAGTATCAACAAATGCATCAGCTGTCCAATCTTGAGTACAACCACAAATATTAATAACAAAGTTTTTCAATAAAACTTGACCATCGGTACTATGGGTAACTTCTGGGTGAAATTGAATCCCGTATGTATTTGTGCCTTCAACTTGATAAGCCGCAACGCGAACCTTATCTGTACTTGCAATAATCTTAAAATTTGCAGGAACCTCTTTGATGGTGTCTCCATGAGACATCCATACTTGAGATTGCGTAGGTATGCCTTTCAATAAATCATTCTCTTGATCTACAAACTGCAAATTAGCACGACCGTATTCACGAATTTCAGAAGGTAAAACCTCTCCATTAGAATTTTGTGCTATATATTGAGCACCATAACAAACCCCTAATAATGGGAATTTTTCTTGAATAGATTTAAAGTCAATCTGAGGAGCGTCCTCTTGACGTACTGAATATGGGGAACCTGAGAAAATCACTCCTTTTACTGAATTATCAAATTCAGGAAGGTTATTGAATGGATGAATTTCACAGTATACATTTAGCTCCCTAACGCGACGCGCAATTAACTGAGTATATTGCGATCCAAAATCGAGAATGATAATTTTTTCTGACATGGCGCAAAGTTACAAATCAATACCTAATTTATTAGAGGAAATATTAACTTATTGATGCAAAAAAGAAAGCAAACCCCTGAAAGAGGCTTGCTTTCCTTAAAAATCTTATTTTTTATTTGTGGAAAACAATCTTTCCACCGGCTATTTTCTTATCTCTTTTGTTCTTAGGGTTCCCATAAACATCAATTGTACCCCCCGCTCTGGTCTCAACATCAGCAGATTGTGAGGCATTAACCTCAGTCTTCCCACCAGCATTCACCCGCACATAAGCAATATCAGTTTTGAGATCCTTGCCATAAAAATTCCCACCTGCTGTTGTTCTCACATTTAATTTCGTAGCCGAACCTAATAAATCAATCGATGCCCCGGTATTTACGGTCGCATCTACTCCCACTGATTTAATCATCGCACGAATCTTCGCCCCTTCACTTGCAATAAAACTCATCGCCTCCTCTTCAATCGCTGACTCCTCTATATTGACCTCAGCGCCTTTCTTCGCAACTATACTGGATAAGGATGGGGTATAAACCACCACATTCGCTTGATTCCCTTGCATAATATAGCCAGCTTTCATCTTCAAGCGCAACTCGCCTTTTGAATAAACTGCCTCAACTTTATCCGCCAATTCTCCATTAATCTCAAGCTCATGCCGATCACTCGGAACTACGCTCACCCAAAGTCTGTCTGTAACTTCTAAAACCGAAAACTCATTGATGCTCTGCTTAATCTGCGCATGCACCGAATGAACAATCATACTTACTGCAAATAATAAAATGTATCTCATCTTCATAACGCTAATATAGATATTTACCTACCTAATAACGCTAATTCATCCGCAGTATACATATTGGCACCCTTTAAATATTTGTAAATTTTTTCTTTCGTAAACTTATCCGACAGTTTATAGAGGTTATTCATCACAAAATCCTTGTCTGACTCAATCTCATTATGATATCCTAAATACTTAGGAATATGATATTGAATGCTCAACCGGATAAATCTTAACTCTACATTATTGGGGTTTGATTTCAATTCTTTCTCAAGCATATTTCGACCATCCTTAAAATAACCCATCTTCTTGAAAGGGTTAGTAGTATGTTTGGCCATGAACATATGAAATGCAGCTGCATAGCCACGTTCAACCGGACTATCCGCATTTTCCTCAAGCGCTTCTAGATGCTTTTTGCACAATTCCTCGTCCTTTACACCCTTATTAAAATCATTTCGAACGCTGTTCAAATCCAAATCCTGAGACCGTATCTCATTGGAAATCAATAGAACAAAGGCTAAAATCATTACTCTTATCATAATTACAAATGGTTTATTACCCTTTAAATTACAAAAAACAAGCCAACTGAAATAAATTTTAACAATTTTCACTTAATATTATTACCGAATATCACGAATATTTCTACCGAAAATTATAATAACTTAACCAGGAACCAATAATTTTTGATAAATTGGAGTAATAAATTCAATAACCAAAAACTAATTATGGAAAACAACGAAAATAACTTCGAATCACCCGGAAATGAAAATCCACACTACAATCCAGGACAATCATTCACGGAATTAAAACTCGGACCGATTTCTATTGAGCATTTACGGGAAGTCGCAAAATGGGCAAAATTCCTTTCCATTGTAGCAATGGTCGGATTGATCCTCTACTTTGTTTTGGTCGTGATATTCTTACTATATTTTATTGGCAATAGTAGCACCAGAGCAGAACAAATCAATGCTTTTGCGTCAATTCCAATTCTATTGATGGTTTTGATTTTTATAGGTATATATTTTACGCCAATCCTTTGGTTATATAAATTTTCAACAAACCTTCAATCAGCAATTAACGTTAGAAATTCTGAACAACTTACTGTAGCTTTTAACTACCTCAGAAAACACTATAAATTCATTGGAATTATTGCCATTATTGGAATTGCCTTTTATGCACTTAGTATCATCGGAGTTATTTCAACAGGAGTAATATCAACTTTGGTAGGTGCAGGTGGTCTGTAGGAGATAATAAAAGACATTCTTAGGAATAGGAACTAGTATTCCTTATTTATTTCAAATATTGAGTAGTAATAGATTAAATAATTAGATATATAAACAAAAAAGCGGTTGTCAATGACTACCGCTTTTTTGTTTATTACCATGGTAAAAAATGTTCTAAACGAAATTTTCCATCCGATAAATTGCTGAATCTGTAATGGGAAGCATCCTACCAATAAAATTATACTAATTTGTGATTATTTTTTTTGCTTTTTATTCAATTTTAAATAATATATGTAAACAAAAAAATAAAGAATAATTGTAAAATTGCATTTACTAAAGGAAACCACCCTTAGCAGTTTCCAAAAATAGTTATCAAACCCAATAATTAATTTAATATGAATCTGGATTCAAAAATTAGAGCAATTTTGTCGATGTGGATATTGGCAATATGCACCTTGTTTATCATAATTGTTTCCTGTAAAAAAGAATCATCTGGAGGAACAGAGAAACCGCCAAAAGAAAATGATTTGAAAGGAATAGCGATAGCAGATCCAAATATTCTTTCCAACCAACTGGTTGTCCTGAAAATCAAAGAAAAGGGAAAGAATCTGACTGGAAAAATCGCAGGCAAACAAGTCGAATTCAAAATTGTAGATGACACTACAGCGATTTTTTTCGCTCCTGAACTTCCTTCGGGTAAACAGACCATTACTACCAACTTAGGGGACTTATCAGTCAATGTGCAATCAAGCACAAATCTAACTGAAAAACAAGCGTTTGACGGATTGAAAACAGACCTATCAGTTCTCAACAATCTTGATATTTCGGAACAAAGAAAAAAAGAAATTAAGGATTTTCAGACAGAGGTATTTAAGATTTTTTCAAAATTGACCGCTCAGCAGAAGAAAGAAGCATTGGCAATCTATTCTTCAAATAGGAAATCAGTCCTAGAAGTAAAGTCTATTGTGAAGAGCATCCCAGTAAGAAAATTAATCGATGAAGACTCCTTTTTCGAGGAAGAAGATAACAAAGCCTCTGCCCATGGAATGTTATTTCTTGGAGAGAAAACCGCTTCTTCCAAAAATAGATCTACTTCGCCAATATCGGTTTCTACCGAATACACTTTTATTAGCCAAGAATGCCAGAATCAGTATGCTGGAAACCTTTCAGGTCAAATGGGATGCACAGCAAGACCCATCAATACACAATATTATGGATTAGAGAGGCCGTTGGTTGATTTTGGATTCTTCTCGGCGATGACCGGTATCGCCATATATTTGTCTCCAGTTACTTTTGGGGCAGCAACGGTAGCAGGATCTTTATCTGCTGCAGTGGCCGTTTATATTCTATTTGCCGAATTGGCGCCCTACATTGAGGTAGCCTGGGATAATTCCACTAAATTTTTGAATGAGAAATGGGTCCTTGCCAAAGAAAAAGTCAATATTCCAAAACAAACCATAAAATCTGAAGACAACTATCTGCTGGCAAACTATTATCGAGCAAGAACCCTGTCGGCTTCTGATCAATTCCCGGGTGACCTGAGTATTTTTATGACTCTTAAAAGCCGTATAAAGGAGCTTTTGGAACCAGTTAAAAATATTTTTAGCCCTATGCCTGACTATGTAAACAACGAATCTATAATAAAGTCCAGCAAGATTAAATGGCAGGTAACTCAGATCAGCAATTCTAAAGTAGTCTTAAAGAACATCAAGGAAAACAGTCTTAACTTTGATCTTGTCGATTCCAGGGAGGAATCCTTCAATTATAAGCTTCATGCCGATTTTCTTGGACAGAACCACGAGGTCGAGGTCAGCGCAGACATAAAAAAGGGCTACAATCAGGATTATGAAATACTCTTTTCAAACACCTACAATCCAGATTACAGCAAAATTAGAAGCTTTACAACGTATAAAGAAGGAGATTTGCTGAATGTTCACAGCAATATTTACTATTACTACAAAATACTTTATAAAGGAAAGCCAGTATTACACCTCAATAATCCGATTTTGTATAATATAAGTAGAATGACTTTTGGAGAAGCTCCTATTGACAGGCTTCCAGAGTACTTTGACGATTATAGCATCAAATTCTACGACGAATTGAACCAAAAAGATGTCACACTATCCTTCAAAGTTAAACTTTCAAATGAAGCCTACAGTATGATAGCAGGAAAGACACTGAACGTATCTAGCCCACTCTACTGGGAAGGAAAGGCATTGAAACTAACATTTCATGAGAACAAAAAACTAACTATAGATCTTCCTGGGGAGAATTTTACCAGACAGAGCACTTGGAACTTTGTGGTTCACACCGCATATGATTACGTAGATTGCCCAAATGGATCCGCAATTGTTACTCCAACCATTGGAGCAGTACAGATAAACCTAAATTCGGCAGATGTGCCACCGTTCATAATCCTGAACAAGGACGGCACCTATGGAGGGTCGGGAAGCTCTCCTTGCGGAACTGGATTCACAGTAAGATAATTTGTTCAAGACATAGGTATATAAAACAAAAAAGCTCATCTTTCGATGAGCTTTTCTTTTATACACAGCTGCTTATAAACTTCAATAAAAAGCAAAAAAAAGAAACCTCAAATAGATCAGCAATACAATACACATGGAGGAAATGTAGATGTATTAAATGAGATTATGCGATTTGCTTCTAATAAAAGTTATTTTTCAGCTTCTGGTGGCGTCAAAGAGATTTATCTTTTTATTCTTCCAAATTAATTCATACCCATTAAGTTTTGGGATTCTATATTGAGTTAATATTATTAATATCAAACTAATATTATATCGACTAATGATAGGGAAAATTAAATCTATTTCCTTGGTATTAAAGTTTATTGCAAAAGAAGTATTATATTAATAATAAAAATTATGAAAACACATATGTTAATCTGCATTTTATTACTCATTTTAAGTTCTTGTTTTACAGAGCGAGTAGTACAATCAAATCGAAATGCTCAAAAGGTAGATTCTATTAAGAATATTCTTAAAAACATCGCTTTTGTAAGATGTATTGACTATTGTTATCCCAAACGTTATGGTATAAACGATTCTCTGGATTTTAGTCTCCCATTTACATATAGCGTGTATAGTTTTGGAACTAGATTTTATTCTTTTGGAATACGACCTAAAATAGATTCTTTAGCAAAAGAAGAATATAAACGTATTGACTCCAGGAGGTTCGTAAAAGACGTGGGTGAAGGTGCAGAAGGAAAAACAGCCTATTCCCTAGCTTGTCTAGAATTTTATCACTCTCGACAATTAGATTCCTTGTCAGAGGAATGGGCAATAGGTATAATAGAAGCGATGAAAAAGGAAGAAATACCTTGGGAGGAATAGATTTTTAACAAATAAGAGCTTTCTAGTATATTCAACAGTACCTCGGATAAGATATATGCCTATACAAGACTTGCAAAATGGACGGATAAAGTAGAACAGGTAGGCTTTAAATCCTTCAATACGGTATCAAAGACAATCAATATACACCACAAGAAGATATTAAATTACTTCGACAAAAAAAGCACCAATGCTTTGGCTGAATCTTTTAATGCGAAGATAAAGGCGTTCAGAGGTGTCGGGGATATAAACTTTTTCCTATTCAGACTCTCTAAATTATTTGATTAGTCAACAGGATTTGAAACTGACCCGGATTATGCAGTCCAAAGTGGGTTTTAAAACAAATAAAGCGGATGTCTATGACTCCCGCTTTATTGTCAGTACCCAGGGCCGGGATCGAACCGGCACGAATTGCTTCATTGGTGTTTGAGACCAACGCGTCTACCAATTCCGCCACCTGGGCGTATTCCCTTTGGAACGATGCAAATATAGGTACTCTCCTTTATTTTCCAAAAATAAAATTACCACTAACACTAAACTAATTGATTTTTAGCTGATTTATTTTTAATAACAGCCCTCATAACCCCTAAAAAAGCCATTAACAAAATTTAACAAGGCTAAAAATAAACCTTTCCACTACTTTCTACTCTTACCTATAAGAAAAACGAAAAGGCAGGAAATTTAAAGGCCTCCACGTTAACATACTTTAACTAAACAGGATTTAAACGTTTCTCAACCATTTCGCTCAAAGAATACAAAAGGAAAATATTAGGATATGAAAAAGATATTAACATTTGCTGCATTATTCGCTGGATTAAGCTTTGCGGCTTCTGCACAGACTCAAGATTCAGTAAAAAAAGAAGTTCGCCAAGAGATGAAGCATAGAAAACAAGTTCGCAGCGGACACAAAATGGGTAAAATGCAAAGCAAAACCCCAGAAGAAATTGCAAAAATGAAAACTGACCGCTTGGATAAAGAGTTGAAATTTACAGATAAGCAAAAACAAGATATTTATGCTTACAATCTGGACCAAGCGAAAAAGTGGAAAGAAAAACAAGAAGTTAGAAAGGCTGATCGGGAAGCACGTAGAACAGAAATGAAAGCTGAGCGTGAAGAGTTCTTGAAACTCTTAACTCCTGAACAACAAGAAACTTTGAAAAATAAAATGGCTGAAAACCGCAAAGATAGAATGGATCGTGGTGAAAGAAATCATCACCGCCAAATGAAACGTAGAAATATGGATCGTAAGCCGGTAGAAAAGCCAGTGGAAGAAACTAAAAGTATAGATAGTTCAAATAGCTAAAAGATTTTAAGGTTTTTTATTAGTTAGTGGTTATATGTTTAATTGATGAAGGTCCCGCGCTCACGGGACCTTTCATCTTTTATAGCCTTTTTAAATATCAACTCACTAGTTCCAGGAGGCCTTAGCCTTACTTCCTGATTCTGGATCTTTCTCGACAGTAACCGATCTTGGAATCCGCTCCTTAAGCTCCTCAACATGGGAAATAATCCCAACTACCCGATTCTCATGATGCAGATATTGCAAGGTATCAAAAACAGTATTGATGCTTTCCGAATCTTGGGTACCAAAGCCTTCGTCGATAAAGAAGAAGTTCCGATCAGATTTATTCAGCGATTGAATATTCTCTGCTAATGCCAATGCTAAGCACAAAGAAGCCTGAAAACTCTGTCCACCGGATAAAGTCTTTACAGACCGTCGGTAACCATTATTTAAATAGTCGATAACCTCAAATTCATTATTTTCATTGACAGCCAAACTCAACTGATTTCTTGTCAATCGATGAAATCTTTCATTCGCCATCTCACACATCTGTCTCAAATGAATGCTGGAAACATAATTCACAAAACCATTCCCTTTAAACAGATTCTCCAGAACCTTAAGGTTTGCACCCCTCGCACTCAATTGCTCAAATTCCTCCAATAACTTCTCCTTCTTCCCTATTTCTAAGGTCAGATGAGCCAATTCCTTTTCCAATCCACCGGTCAATGCCAACTGCAGCTCCAATTCCTCCTTCTTGAATTCAAACAACTTACTGTTGGTATCCAACTCCTCCTCAGAAAACTCCTTATCCTTCAAAAACTCTTGCAATGAATTGATCTGAGTCTCTAAAACCTCAAGTCGAACATAAAATTGCTGGATTTCTTTCCGCATTTGTTCAACCGGCATAGGTCTTTGAATGATCTGTTGAACCTGCGTGATATCGGCGAAATTGTATTCCCTTAATAATTTGGCAAGTTGTTCCTGCCTAACCTTAATCTGCTGATTGAAGTTACTTAACTGATCCTTAGCGGAACCATATTGACCCGCAATTTCTGCTAATTTGGTCTTTAATGTATTTAATTTTTGATTCAGGGTCAGATAACCACTCTCTACTTGTATTACTTTTTGATCCAAATGCAGTTTGGACTGCTTTAGCTCATCATATTCCACATCCTTAAATTGATCAAAATCCAACTGTTGTAAGGATTCCTTACTATGCGCATTTACACCTTGAAGGACAGCTATTTCTGCTTTGATAGAATCCAGTTCTTTTTCAAATTTCTGAATATTATCCTGGCTTTTCTGCAAATCCAAACGCAATTGCTTGACTTCTGATTCTAAACCAGCAGTAATTTGTTCACTTTGCTTAATTCGCTCCTTTTGTGCTTCGAATGCACCCGTATCGTCGCTGGAATATCCAGCCCAACTAAACGTTGAAAGATGATTCGATAGATTTCCGCTTTGACCTTCTATATCTTGCTGAATTTGGGCTAAACTGCTTCGTTTGCTATTTAAACTAAAACTAACCCTTGTCAAGAGCTCCTTTTGCTTTTGAAAAGACACCCTTTTCTCCTCTAAACTCAGTTTCTCCTGATGGATTTTTTGTAGTTCATCCTGAACATGATTGGCCAGCATAGGCTCTGGATGTTCCAAAGCACCGCAAAGGGGACATGGCATCCCTGGTTGAAGTTCTGTCGCAAAACGACTCAACTTCGCCTGAACTTGCAAATGAGTCTCTTGATCTCGAAGCTTATTGAGATCGCTCTCAATCAACTTCAACTCATTCCCTATCATTTGCTCCCAATTATCTTCGGTATAACCTTCCTTGTTGAATTGTCGCTGCTCTTCCTCGATTTCCGCTGTCAATTGCTCCAACAACCTGTTTGATTGCTTTTGCTGTTTATCCATCGTATCTTTTTTATGATACCATTTCTCCATCTCAATCAGCTGTGAAGTATCTACCTTATCTGACTTTACTGTTTCAAGCCTTTCTTCAGTCTCCTCCAACTTCTTCGCTAAATTCCTTTCCCCTTCCTTGGTTCGTTCTACAAAAGGCGTCCCCTTCAAAAGTCTGGTTTCAAGTTCCTTTTCTTTTTTCTCGTTTTCCTTGATCTGGATCAGCTTCCGATAATCCTCTGTTTGGGCTCTAAAAATATTTAAATTCAGATAATCATGTTGAATGGCTGCAATCTCCTTCTCTACTGCATCAATTTCCTGTAACTGCCTCTCTTTTACAATCTGAAAATTCTCAATCTTATGAATTAAGGATTCCCGTTCTAAATTGAGCGACTGTAAAAAATTCAAAGGCTCCTTAAAGGCTTGGGAAGTTCTTTCATACCGATTTAAATCAGCTTCTTGCTGTTGTACTCGCTCTTTCTTACTGTTCAATTCCTTGAACTGACCCTCTTTTTGATGCAGCTCTATTCCTTTGTCTTTATACTCCTGTAGAGATTGCACCTTTACTTGCAGCTCTTGAAAGTCATTCTTGGTCTGCTCTAATGTTTTCTTAGCTTCCTCAACCTCCAATTTCTTTTGGTTAAGCACCTCCGTTGAAATACTTTCAAAGCCTGATAAAGCACCTTTTAGGTTTTCTAACTTGCGATTATTTCCCGCTTGTAAAAACCCAACTTTAGGCCCCAAATCAAACTTATTCAGGTAGAAGATCTCTTTCATCATTTCTGAACGATCCTTACCCTTTAACTCCAAAAACTCCTTGAACTGTCCCTGGGGAATAATAATCGTTCTTCGGAAGTTAGCATAGGAAAGATTGGTCAATAAAGCCCCATCCGCTGATTCTAAAGGTATCCAGTCCCCATCTATCCATTCATATGCAGTACGCTCAATCGGGGTGGTATCATCAAAATTCTTTCTCCTTTTCCACTGCGCAACAAAGCGAAACTTACGCTTCTCAAAGTTCAGAAACTCAAAGACAATCATCGTTTGATTAGACTTTAAGTTCATCATATTGTAGGCACGTTTATCCGTTTTATTCAAACGTTCCGTATCGCCATATAGTACAAAACTAATGGCCTCCAAAATGGAAGATTTCCCAGATCCTACATTCCCAAAGATCCCAAATAGACCTGCCTCGGTAAGCTCTGCAAAATCAATACTTTGTTTTTCTTGATAGGAATATAAACCCTCAATACTTAAATATAATGGCAACATACTTAATCTTCTTTTTCTAAGGTATTTGTAGAGACCTCATGAAATAAGGCCATCAATTCTTCATTGGGCTCCTGACCATACTTGGATTTGAAATAGTCCTTGAACAAACTTTCCATATCCTGATCCAGATTAACCAATGACTTAGGTTGATTTATTTCTTGTTTTTTACTGACTACTGGGATAATATGTATAATCCCTTCATGAGCTCCATGAATTCTTTTTAAATCACTGGAACTTAAAAAATTATCAGATTCTATTGTAAGTTCTACTAAAGCATACTTATTATCATGCAACCATCGCACTGCTTCATCGATATCCTTAAACCTAACCCGATGTAATGGCCTTCCCTTCTCTAAGGAAACTGTACGATATTGAGCTATTTTATTCGGCTCTAAATCTACAATAACTACCTGTTTCTTCTGACCACTTTCCGAAAAAGAATAGGCTAATGGACTCCCAGGATAGATTACTGGTGCTGTACCCTGACCTATCTCATGGAATTTATGCAAGTGCCCTAAAGCTGTATATTGAATGGACCCGGGAATACTATCCGAATAAACCACATCCGCAAAACCTAACCGTAATGGCTTCTCACCTTCTGGCTCCTCCAACACCTCGGCACCACGCTTCAACATATACAAATGCGTCGTCAAGATATTCACACCGTAAGAATCACAATATTGATTAGCTGTATCCAGCCATTTTTTCTTTAATACCTCCTGCAGCTGACTCGCTTTATCCTCATCCCCTAAATACTGTTTCAAGCGGATCTCATTCGCAAACGCAGTACTCAAAACCCGAATGGGATAATAGTATTTTGGAAGCTTTATCTCAACAAAACCTTCATCCACTCGGATAATATCAAAACTCCCATCAACGGTTAGCGGATTGATCTTTAAGTTAGGTTGACCAAAAAAGAAAATACCCAATTCACGCGCTAGCGAATCTGGTGAATCTATCCGATCGGGAGAATCATGATTCCCCGCAATCGCAATCACTGGCCGCTTTCCGTTCTTGGATAACCTCTTTAAGGTTCGATAAAGTAATTCTGTAGCTTCAACCGGTGGATTAAAAGTATCATATAGGTCACCTGATACGACTACAAGGTCTACATCCTCCCGATCTGCAATCTGACATATTTCGTCTAAGACTTCTTTCTGTTCCTCAAGCCTAGAAAAGAAATCAAGCTTTTTACCCAGATGCCAATCTGCTGTATGTAATATGCGCATTTACAATAAATCTGTTATGGTGAATGTTAAAAATACAGATTTTTATCTTTGAAAAGGGTTAAGAAATGTGAAAGATTTTTAGGGTTTATGGCTTCTTTCAAACCTTAATGGTCAGAGTGACCTAAGGACTTTTCCGGATTAACTATATTGCGAACCAACTGCTTAAGCTCCTTAATCTCCGGAAATCTACCCGCACGTTTGCGGTCAAAAATTATTTCGTCATTCACAAATACCGTGTAACGACCACTAATCTCACTCGGCTCCAAATTAACCGATTGTAAATCATCCACAAAGGTGGTTAAAAGCTCCTGAGCCATATATGCTGCACGAAGCATCCAACCACATTTGGGACAATATGTTATCCGAACTATCGCTTTCACTGAATCTGTATAAACTATTGTTTTACAACAGTGAATGCATCAGTTTTCCCATTATGACAGGTGTTACATGATACATTGTAAACAACGCCATCGTAGGCTTTATTGAAATGTTTCTTATTGATCTGTTTAGTCATTTTTATCATGTGCCTAGCAATATCCTTTTTCGGATTCGCATCGGACGCAAAATCCAAACCTTTTTCGCCATTTGGCTTCGGAGCATGACAATGATTACATTTTACGCCTAGAGCCATATTAAACGACTTCATTGTACTATCAAGCGCTTCATGACTAATGTTCTTTGGAAGTACCTTGAGGTTCTGTGGCTTTTCTTCCTGCCCACCAACATGAAAGGCACTAAGTCCAATAACTAGGGCTAATAAACTAAATAAGGTAACGGCTTTTCTCTTCATATCGCTTTGATTAATAATGCTTAAGCAATTTATGAAAAATAATTGAATTGTAATATAAATGTCATGAAAAAATATAACAAACTACTATACAATAATTTACACAACTTCATTTTGTTTAAAACTTCTTTGTTTCTATCTTGCAACCCTTGATTTTTAACTGACTTAAGAAACCAGATTTCTACCATCTGGACATAAACTCGAAAGAAAACTATGTATAAATCATTTTTGCTTTTGTTTGCTCTCTGCTTAGGATTCACTTTCTCTGTTAATGCTCAATTAAAAGCTGTCAAATCGAAGACCGGATATTCCTATTTGGTCAGAACCCCTGATAACATAAAAACGGATGAAAAAATTCCAGTGATTATCTTCTTACATGGAAGAAGTCTGTCAGGACATGATTTAAACCGTGTAAAACGTTATGGGGTGCTGCGAGCAATTGAAAGAGGCAAAGATCTGGATGCGATTGTTGTTGCTCCCCAAACCTCCAATGGTTGGGATCCAGACAAGGTGGTCGATGTCCTAGATGAAGTCCTTAAGAATTACCCTGCCGATGAGCATCGGGTTTATGTCTGTGGAATGAGTATGGGGGGATACGGAACAATGGATGTAGCTGGTAAATACCCAGAGCGTTTTGCAGCTGCTGTTGCCATCTGTGGTGGCGGAACAGTAAGCTATGCTTGTAACCTGACCCAAGTCCCTTTGTGGATTCAACACGGAAGTGCCGATAGAGCAGTACCTGCATCCGAATCTAAAAAAATCTATAACGCCATTAAAAAATGTAACAATAAAGCCGATGCTACCCTGACGATCATCCCTGGAGGAACCCATGGTAGCGTGGAAAGCTTATTTCATGGAGAAAAGATTTACGACTTTATGTTTAAACACAGTAAAGGTTCATAATAAAGCATTTGTATAATATCAATTAAACAAATAGATAAGGATCAATATGCGTGTTGAGGTAAAGGATAGGATGCAATCTGACTATGTTTATGAAAGAACGGAGCCTATTGGTAAAAACTTTCACTCGGACTTCAAACCCCAGCTTAGCCCAGCGGAAATGCTGGAATTAGGTGTGTTCAACGGAAAATATTTAAATGACTGCCAAGATGAATTCCCTAAAGAATGGTTTACCAATGCTAAATTATATCAGGGGGACAATAAAGCAGGAGATCCCAGTCTAAACTATTTTAAAATCAGGGCTTCACAGCCTCTTACCATGTGGCAAATGAAAGGTTGGATTCACCCTCAAGACCCTCGAGGCTGGTTTCAATGGTATTGCCGCTATTACATGGGTAGAAGGTCCGAAGATGATGATAGACAAATAAAACGCTGGAAAGCCTTTAAACGGCACCTAAGTCAGGTTAAATACAACTGTGCATTTGGCGACCATCAGTGTAGGCCAAAACAAAGACAAGCGCTTTTACATTGGGCCTATGATAGCATTAATTTATAGCCTTTAAAAGGTACAGGCATAGGTGATTTGAACTTGTCTCCCATTATAGCTGGGAATAAATATGGATGGATACTTCTTCTTTTGCCACCGTTCTTCCAGGGTTGGTAACATCCAATAAGCCATTTTGGTACTTAGTATCCCTACTCCAGCCCCCATCACAACATCGGATAACCAATGCCTATTGTTATACATTCTAAAAAAACCTGTTCCCGCAGCTAATGTATACGCCCCGATTCCATACCATATCGATTGATGCCTGTATTCTTGCCAAATCAATTCTGCACCAACAAATGCTGTAGCCGTATGCCCCGATGGAAAGGAATTCATTGATGAAAAATCTGGTCGCATCATAGGCATACTCTTCTTCATTAAATTCACCGTAGTGCCCATAATGATATGTGAAACAGTAGCTGTAAAAAATCGAGACCTTAAGCTATGCTTCGCTTCAACTCCCATAACATCCAAAGCAAAATATGCCCCGGTGGATGCATATTGGGTGAAATCATCAATATGTACTCGTTGGGGTCGATTGTATTGTAAGTTTTCCTTTATGATCTCATTCTGCCGCTGCAAATACGGACTTTTCACCGAAGCTACCCCATACGATATTAAACCAATTGGAGCAATTAAATCCACTTTTAAAACCCTATTGGAAAAACTGTTCCTTGTCGAAATCATGGAGTTGATCTTTAAACTATCTTGCTGACAAAAGCACAAGCCTCCATCTAACAGAAAAATAATTAAGACAAGAAAACGAATTATAGGCGAACAATTTAAGTGCATATTGCTCATAAACTTCAATAATTTGGGTCTATACTAATAATTGGAAGTAATAAAATTCAACTTAATATCCTAGTATTTAATAATTGAATTAGTACACCTAATTTATTATTAAAAATCAATAATCAAAATAGTAGAGATAACTTTTATTGACAAAAACATTCAATATTATTAATTATTTTACCTATAAGTAGGTTTTAAATGACAAAAAAATTAGCTTCGATTCACTACAATACTTGGTTCATTTATATAAATCAACCATACTTCCATATAATAATCCTACCATTATCAGCATTCTTAGTTTAGATTTATAAACAGAATTTTTATGAAATCAATCATCAGTTTAATCATCATTGCTATGAATTTGAATTTTGAATCATGTGACTCAGCTAGTAACGAGGATGCCTTGGAATTTTTAAGAGAAACTCAGATCCTAGAAGAATTTTACTCAGCAATTGAACCTTTTAATCCTGAAAAGATTGAAGCTGATGATTCTTCTAATCTGCTGTTAAACTATAAAAAGGAATATAGTAGAACTGCTCTTGATTATCGTTTGATAAAAATCGTTGAATCGACCTATTCAGAAACAGAATTAAAAGGGTTCCAGTCCATGAATGCAGATGAAATCTATAATTTCAATCAAGATAAGTTCAAAACTGTTGAAAAAGGAGTTGAGAAATTATACGATGAAGTATATATTGAAGGAAATCGAATTATTGCTGGGGTTGAAATAATCGATACGCCAAATCAGGCAAAACCATTTGAATTCTTCAAAATCAATCGTAAAAATGGGTTATATCTTGTCACTTCTTACGATAGCTATCTGCCTCAAAACATACAAATACCAAACGAACCCTTCATTTCAGCTTCACACTTCACCTCCGTCGTTCCCAATGGACAACAAATAATCATAGGATTAAATGAAATTGACAAAGAAAACTTTGCCCAACTCCTATCTAAGAATCAGCAGGAAAAAATTACTCTAATTATTAATAATAGAATAATTAACGTCATTCCCATTGAATCTGTAACCCAAAATAAGGTCATGGTCATCAATAGTCCTTGGTCAGAAGAAAAACTGATAGAATTCTCTAATCAGATTAAAAACGAAAATTAATAAAAACTCAATATTATGTTTGAAAAGACTCCTTTGATAGTAGCTATTTCAAATGGCGACATGGAAAATGCAACAAAATTATATGAACAAGGCGAGAGAATCCCTCAGAGCCCGCATTCCTATGATTATTCCCAACTTTATGATACCATCATCCGAAAAAATGGGTTTGAATTAATCGGCTTAATGTCCGAAAATAAAGAAATTGAAAAAGACATTTACATGCTTGAAAAATTGGATGATACTATATTTTCCAAGTTAATCAGAGTAAAAAGCCCGAAAGAAGATTTTATAGAATTCTTCAAGGACTTCATTGGTAGTTCGGACAACATTAATGATGAAGTTTCGGGAGAAACCTTATTAAGTCATGCTATTAATAACGCTGCTGATCCAGCAATAATTCAAGCACTTATAGACTCAGGATGTCGGGTAGATTTTAAAAACCAAGCAGAGGATAACCTTATCAATTTAAGCATCAAAAAACACGGCTTGACTCCACAAAATCTTGCAAAATATCTCGAAATATTTGCCAATGAGGGCTTAGATATCAATGAAACGAATAAACAAGGCAAAACCGCTTTACATATCGCATTAGAAAGCAATAAGCCACATGCGTTGGAAGCATTGCTACAAAATGGGGCTAACCCTAATCAGCAAGATAATGAAGGTCAATCCGCATTTTTTATCGCTGTATCTCAAAAAGCCGACCTTGAACAATACAGTAAACTTGCTGAATACGATAGCATGGATTTTGAACAAACAAATAATCGGGGTGTAAAAGCTTTACATGAATATCTCCGCACATTAGAAGGCTACAATGCCGACAATCCAGGTTTATTAATGCGAATGATTGAGGATGGTGCCGATTTAAATAGCACATCCCCATATTATGAAAATGAATTATCCGCTTGGAACTGGATTGCTCAAAAAAACGCAGGATTGTTTGAAAAGGTATTCCATGCGACTCAACCTGAAGTTAACGAGCAAGATGATTTTGGTAATACCTTATTACATTTAGTCGTTATGAAAGATAGTAACCATGACCAGAATCAAGCAAAAGAAACTTATAAGAAAGTGAAATTGCTACTGGATTCCGGAGCACGCCCAAGCATTGTAAATAATCAAGAGCAATCTGCCATGATGCTTGCTTCGCAAGATAATCTCAAAGCGAAAACCGTGGAAATCCTATTAATTGCTCAACAAAAAGAAAATTAAGCTTATGTCAATGTCATTTATTATCGCCTGCGAAGGCGGAAAAAGAAAAATAGCAGAATTACTATTAGAAAATAAAGAAGTAGATGTCACCTATACAGATGAAAAAGGTCGAACGGCTTTACATTATGCCGCCCATAGAGGATACTTGGACCTAGTAAAAATCCTTGTAGAAGAGGGCGCAGACATCGATTATGAAGATCAACAAGGCGAAACTCCCCTATTCTTTGCTAGCCTCCAAAAACAAAAACAAACTGCCCTTTACCTTATTGAGCAAGGTGCAAGAGTTGATCTCAATGATTTAAAAGGAAATAGTTTATTACACTTAACCGCAGCTACAGGACAGGCTGATGTTGTCAAGGAATTGATTGAAAAAGGCTTGGATGTCAATGCCATGAACAATAATACCGAAACTCCATTAATGCTTGCTGTCCTTAATCGGAGTACGGAAGTCGCCAAAATATTACTTGAAAATTCTGCCGATCCGAATAGCAGTAATAAATCAGGTAATTCAGCCCTTTTATTAGCCGTAAAAAATAGACAACTTCCCATGATTGAACTTTTACTCAAAAATGGGGCTGATGTCAACCAGGTCAATCAATTCGGAGAATCTGCCATTTTGGTCGCCTGTTATGAAGGAAATAAGGCTATGGTTAAAGCATTATTGGATAATGGAGCAGATGTTGCAATCAGTTCCTCTGAAGGTGTTTCTCCAATTTGGTATGCCTGTGCTCATAATCAAAAAGAAATTGTCACTTTATTATTAGATCAAGGTTTAGATGTCAATCATACACGACCAGTATCAGGAAACGATCAGGCTATGTACGGTTATCTGGATTATGTTGAAACTAACAACAATCTCTCCATGGATGCCCAGTTCAATTTTAAAGTCAACGAGGCCCAAGGTGGAGAAAGCTTATTGCAACATGCTGTGAAAAATGGACACTTGAGCATGGTAAAACTATTGGTAGACCGTGGAGCAGATATCAATATTCAGGACGAATCCGGAAATACTGCTTTACATTATGCTGCTGCCAACGGCAAAAAAGATGTACTGAAATTTTTATTGGAAAACAATGCAGACCCTCATTTGGTTAATGTTAAAGAACAAAAAGCAATTGATTATTCCAATATCAAAGGATTTAATGAGATCACGGCCTTATTAATTCAATTTGGCTCTTCTAAAGGCAAGGAGGTCGCTGCACAGCAAGGTAATTCTACTCCTGCTAATTCTGCACCTGCTGCAGTTGATAAAAAGAAAGCGCTGATGGATTTAAAAGAATTATTGGATGCCGGAATATTGACTCAAGAAGAATTTGATCAAGAAAAAAGCAAGATTCTCGCAAGTTAATTTTTAGTCATTTACTTCAAAAAGAAAAAATCAAAATATGGAAACAACAAATTTTAATTACAGCCAGGATAAATTAAAGAAAATGGCGTTTTATTTCCTAATCATTGGAGTTGTGGGCGTTGGATTTGTCTACTATAGCTGGTTTATTAAGACCGAGGGACTAGTTTTCGGCAGATACAGCAGTATATTCATTGCTCTCCTAGGTTTTGGAGCATTCATTTACATGAAGTTATTTGGTAAAAAATCAGATGAAATTGCCCTTAGCATTGGCGCTAATGGAATAACCGGCAATACTACTCCTATAGCCAAAGCTGCCGGACTGATTGAATGGAATGATATTGTAAATATTTACAATGAAGGAAAATACGTAGATCTTGAAATCCGTGACCCTCAGAAATATGCCGATAGAATGAAGAACTTCTTTGTTCGGGATACCTTCATGAAAACAATGAAAGTTTTTATTCGAATTTCAATCGCCGAAATAGACGTCACTAACCAAGAAATTGATCAAACGATACGCAAATATCAAAGGCCCTGAGCATAATTACCAAATATCATTACCTATAAACAGGTATTTTCCGGATAAATAAACCCGATGAGTTTTTATATTTTAGATTTGTAGGAAACAACAAAATCCTAATATGAAAAAACAGTATTTAGTAGCCTCGCTACTTTTGGGCTGCAGCTTATTTATCGCCTGTGGAAATTCAAACAATTCTTCTGAAGAAGGAGAAACTGAAGAAAAAGGTGCTCTCGAGAAACTAAGTGATGCCGGAAATGCCATTCAAAGCTTAAGTGGCATGGAAAAAGCCATGAAAGAAGTAGAAAAACATACTACTGCGCTTAAAACTAAAACACCTGTAAATAATGATGAGTTGAAGAAAGTGTTCCCTGAATCATTAGATGGCTTGAAAAGAACCTCTATATCAGTCGGTGAAATGAATGCCATGAACATTGCAACAGCCTCGGCAGATTATGCAAATGAAGATAATTCTAAAACCATCAATATCAACATAATGGATGGCGCAGGTGAAGAAGCAAGCAGCTTAACTGCATTGGCATTTTATGGTTACAACATGGATTCTGAAAAAATAACAGAAGACTCTTCTCAAAAAACAACGAATTATAAAGGTCAAAGAGCTAAATTGACCGAAACAAAATACAATGATGAAACATCCTCAACCATTGAATGGATTCACAAAAACAGATACTTAATGAAAATTGAAGGTGATGGCTATACAATTGACCAGGTTGGCAACTTGATGGACAAACTGGATTTAGGTAGTTTACCAGATTAATAAGCATAAAAAAGCGGGCCTTCAATTAAAAAGCCCGCTTTTTTATGCTTTTAGTATTATTTCTTGGGCTTAGAAGCCATTACGAATTGTAATTCCCCACCATTTGACAAATCTGCATGTGAAATCTTGAAATCCTTCAACTCTTTACCATTCCAGAAAACTTTACTCACATAAACATTCTTTTCCGATTGATTCTTAGCCAAAACTTTCAACAGCTTTCCACCTTCTAATTTCACCTCTGCCGATTTAACCAATGGACTTCCTAACCAATAATGCGGATCTCCTGGAGCTACAGGATAAAAACCTAATGAACTGAACAAATACCAAGCAGACATCTGTCCACAATCATCGTTCCCCCCTAATCCGGCAGGACCATTATGATATTGATTCCGGATAATTTGACGAATACGCTCCTGAGCCTTCCAAGGACTCTTTGTAATATTATACAAGTACGCAACATGATGAGATGGCTCATTACCATGTACGTAGTTCCCTATGATTCCTTCTCGCGTTATATCCTCCGTATTTTCAAAATACTTATCTGGTAAATGCATCGTGAATAGGGAATCCAAATAGGTTTCAAATCGTTTTTGACCGCCCATCGTTTCCATCAATTCTACCGGTTGATGCGGAACATACAATGAATAATTCCAGGTATTCCCCTCAATAAATCCTTGACCATGCGTATCTAAAACATCAAATTTCTCCCTAAAATTGCCTTTACTGTCTTTAGGACGCATAAAACCAATTCGCTCGTCATACAAGTTCTTCCAATTTTGAGCCCTTTTATTAAACTCATTGGCAATTTCAGTCTTACCCAGTTTCTCCGCCAATTGTGCAATACACCAATCATCATAAGCATACTCCAGAGTATTGGATACTGAAGTCCCATTTTTGTCATCAGGAACATATCCAAGATCTATATAGTCGCCGATTCCTTCATATCGTCTCACATTGGCAGTTTGTACACAAGCATTTAATGCTGCCTCAGCATCGCCCTTATAAACTCCCTTAAGAATTGCGTCCACCACAACGGAAACCGAGTGATATCCACTCATACACCAGTTCTCATTGGCATAGTGCGACCAGATTGGAAGCATATTTAATACCGATTGATCATGATGTGCCATCATCGATGATACCATATCCGCATTTCGCTTCGGATCAACAAGATTCAACCATGGATGAAAGGCACGGAAAGTATCCCAAAGCGAAAATGATGTATAATTCGTAAATCCTTCGGCCTTGTGAATCTCCTGATCCAACCCTTTATATTCTCCATTCAAATCCATATAAACTGTAGGCATCAGGTTTGCATGATAAACAGAAGTATAGAAATTCACTAAATCTTCCTTATTTAACATATCAACCTTGAACTTCTCCAATTCCCCATTCCAATCTGATTTCCCTTTTCCCACAATCGCCTCAAAATCCCAATTCGGAGTTTCTGCTTGCATATTTTCCAAGGCATTTTTCATGCTCACAGGACTCAAAGCTACTTTCATCATTACCTGCTCCCCTTCTTTGGTATCAAAATCCAAATGCATCTTGATATTATGGGCAGCTAACTCCGGAAAGTTATCCTCTTGGTTGAACTTTCGCCAAAACCCCTTGTACTGAACATTCTTATCCAAATACTTGGCCCCATAATTCTTAAAGGCCTTGGAGGTTTTGATTGCGAAATAAACTGTTCTTGTTCTCGCCCAGCCATTCGTCTGACGATATCCAGTGATCGTTGAATCATTCAATACCCGAACAAAAGTCCAGACATTTTTTCCATCATAATTGTAAATCCCTGAAGTCAAATCAAGAATAAGATGGGATTGATCCGATGCCGGAAAAGTATAACGATGAACCCCCACTCGGGTACTCGTCGTCATTTCCGCCAGAATATTATGTTTATCTAATTTGACTTTATAATAATTGGCTTCCGCCACTTCATTATCATGACTGTAAGGCGAGCGATAACCATCTTGCGGCCGATCGGCTGTCCCTGGATTTAACTGAACCTTCCCCTGGGTTGGCATAATCAATATATCTCCCAAATCTGAATGCCCAGTCCCGGAAAAATGCGTATGACTAAACCCTACAATAGTCGGGTCATCATACTGGTATCCAGCACAATATTTGTAAACATCGCCTGTGTAAACTCCATTGACAGCGTATGGAATGGTGTCGGTTTCCGGACTTAATTGTACCGACCCAAATGGAACGGTCGCTCCGGGAAAGGTATGACCCATTTTTGCCGTACCTATCAATGGCTTTACATATTGACTAAGATTGGAATCTTGTGCATTTCCAAGCATGGGGATCATCAATAAGGCAAAACACTTAGCTAGTTTTATATAGTTTCTGTTCATGATATTAAATTACGGGATTTGAAGAATATTCCGACCATAATTCATCGATCGTTTTTCCAGTTTGTTTTTGCCAAAAAGCATCAGTATACGTTTTCTCACGCATGGCCTTGTCCAATTTTTTCACAAAATTCTTTTTCTTATGACTTTCTATCCATTTGAAAAAACGTGCAGTGATACGATAGGAGTCTGTATATTTTTGTTTCGCATTGAATTCGGGAAGTCTCCAATTTCCGGCTTCATTCGAAACACCATACTTATCCCGAATAAAATCAGCAATACCTTCGGTAATCCACCATGGCCCACTACCATTTGGATAGGCTTGAACAATATGCATCACCTCATGGGTCACAACATCAATATCATGTGGATTTTTCTTCAACCATTTTGGACTATATCGTACAATTCCGCCTGCCGTCGCTGCAACACCATCATATCCTGGATCAATCACGAAAGTGACTTCTTTCGGACTTTTCTTATTGTAAGTCTTCGCTAGCTTTGGATAGTTAATAAAATAGGTACTGATCAACTCCTGTTTTGTTTCAGCACTAAAATCCTTATCCTTATTAATCCAATATAAGGTATAACCCTTTTCCTTTAGGGTATCTATTTCTACAGCCACTTTCCGGTCATCATCCGTATGTTCCCAACTTTGAGCAAATACAGAAGTAAAGGAAAAAGCCATAAAAACAGAAATTCCGAATGTAATTGTGTTTCTTCTCATTGAATAATTTGATTTTCTATAATTAATTTAGGTGACAACTACCTTTTTATGGCGTTTTGAGCCTACTAAAACGATAATCTATATCCCAAATATATTCAAAAGAATCATTAAAATCCTATAATTCCACGATTGTTACATCCGAATTTATTAACCCAGGTTCATTTTTTGAAAAATAGGAAATCAAGCCTAGACTGATTCCCTAATCAATTACATTCTAAATTGGGAAGGGCGATTCAAATTTGAATCGCCCTTATTCTTTAGTTTAATGTGAACCAGGTATATCCCTTGGCAGGAATCTTTACTGGAACCTGAATTTTATAATCTCGCGAAACTGGATAGGTACTCGAATTTTTTCCTTCAAAAGCGAGTTGAACCTTTTCATTTAAACCTGTATAATAAACAGGTAAATCAATCGAAATATTCATTTCTTTATTCGTAGGATTATACAACATACCTAATCCTTTCTCCTTACCATTGGGATCAACATGTAAAATTCCATCCCAATTCCTTCCATCTGCACGACGAAGATGAATAATATCGGCATTCAGGATATTTCGATATTTTTTATACCATTCAATGACTTCAATCACTGTTGCTTTCGTATTTTCAGTATCATAAAGCCTTGGACCTCGATAACAGGCTTGTATTCCTGCGCCGTAATATTGCATCATCAATTGCTTATAATCATCCAAATGTTCATTTAAGGGCTCCAATACCGCATCTGCTCCGCCTCCATGATAGGCCGTTAAAGGAACAAATCCCCATCCCATGGAATTGGTTTTCTCCCAAGTTCCATCATAAATATTTTGACGGTTCAATATCTTCTGCTGATCCCTGGATAATGAAAAATTAACCTCTCTATAGCCTAAAGCAATTTTATTCGTGCCATCTAAAAAATACCAATCGGGCGCATTGATATATACCCCCATTTGATTCAATTCATGGAAAATAGATTTCTGAATCTCCATTTGTGCCCATTGCGAATCCTCTAATCCATGATGGCCAGGATGATCATGCGAAGCACAAACATCGCCTGGATATGGGCCGTCCATCTCCAAAATACTAAAGCCTGTATGTTTAAAAAAGTCCTTAATTGCTTTCGCATACTCTAATCCCCACTGACTCCCAAAACATGGTGCATTCCCGAAAAATGCCCCTCCAGGCTTCCCAGTCTTTGGATTGATAACATCTGTTGCATCATTGATCCGTCGGGAACTAAATAAAGTATAACCTCCTAATTTAACCCCTTTCGACTTCCCATAATCCGCCAACTCCTTCCATTCCTTATGATTCTCAGGAGTATTCAACTCCATTTTTAAATGGCTTCCAAAACTTAATATGACAGCTTCATAGCCCGTAGCAGCACATTGATCAATCGCTGTAATTACCTCTTCCCTATTCTTGCTGACCAAATGCATAAAGATTGGATTCGAGTTGGTCCAAGGTGCCAGCTTCCGATACATTTTACGAACTGCTAAGCCTCTACGCTCCTGATCATGGCCATCATGTAACAGTTCATAGGTTTTTACAGATATGAACTTTTGCTTTGGAAGAACCTCTATCTTGGAAACATCCTTAGGATAAATAACCGCTTTCGCTGGACTTGTCAGGTCATAATTTACTTGCGAGGTATAAGTAGAATCTCGCTCCCAATGCAGGGTTTGATCTGACAATCGGTATTTCATGGCATTGTTGAAAGCATAATTGGTTTCAAAATATATTCCTGATTGCTTCAACATATCCTCTGTACTCCCAACTACTGCTGACTCCTCTTCTACCAAGGATAACACTTCATTGACCACTCTATTAACCATTATTGTGGCAGAACTCTCATTTCTTACTTCCACCCATTTCCGTAAAACCGGAATCCCATCATAAATCTCATAATGCACATCTACAGAAATCCCTGTTAATTTAGGATGTTGAAAGGTAAATACCATACCCAACCCATTAGGAAGTTCATTGCTGGAAGACCAAAAAGTACTGTTTACTTTCAGATTTTGCTCTATTGGAACCTCTTTCGCAGCTTGAAAAGTAAAAGCATCTGGATTCGCCTCTAAGTTGCTGAACCAATCAGTTAAAAAATAGGCCTTCTCCTTTTGTCCTTTTAAACCTCCAATTTCATAATCCTGACCATTGATATTGACAATAGCCTCGGGTTCGATAGCACGAATAAGCTGCTGACCATTGGTCAAATTTGTAAAGTCATAACAAGCCAGGTTAGCGGCTTTCTTGAAGGAACGACGAATTAAACCATTGTCCAGAATAATGCCATCATTGCTGTTCACAATTTTGGATTTATAGCCTTTGGATTGAATAAGCCAATCTGGCTTTGCGGATGTACCCGTCTGCGCATTTATAGGTTGAATAACTGCAACCGACAGCAAGGCAAATAAAATCAGTTTAGGATTGATTTTCATATTTAGTATTTAAGTTTCTTCAATTTTTATAAAACCAATATGCCTTACCCCAAGAAACAGGGTAAGAATAAAAAGTCTTTTGAGGGCTTAAAGACTAGGTTATGTTGAATTTTGGAGGTAATTAAAAAATTACCTCCAAAATCGACAGGTCAATTTATAGTGTTCTCGAGATTTCATTCAATAAGGATTTTGCTTGATTCAAATCCTCATTCCAACCATCGAAACGTTGGTTGACTTCTAATTTCTTGATCGCATTCTGAAAAGCATCCAGGTTCTTTTGATCATTTTTATCCTTTAATGCTTTTAATACAATTCTCGCCTTCTCATAATCTTGAATTCCTTCTAGCATCCTTTCATATCGAATGGAAGATCTGCCTTTTGGATAAACAATATAAGTATCACCTGCTGGCCAAGTCCTAAATCTGGAATCTTGTAAAGGATTTTCAACCCATGAATTATAAGCCCATCTCAGCATACCATCAAATCCTGTTGCTAAGGCATACCAACCTAAATATGTTGATTCTGCAGGTTCGGAAAAAGTAAATTGATTCGGAAAACCATCTGAACAACAAATATAAAAAGTACTATTCAAGCCTCTTCCTTTACGATTAATGATGTCTTCTTTTGAAAATGGATGACCCACAGAAATACTGATATCCTCAGAATTTGGAAATCGCTGATAAGTCTTTTGGTTATCAGCGTAGGAAATTCCTATTTCAGGAGCTACCTTATTTAATAAGGCAAATGCAGCGTCCATCTGCTCTCTTTCTCGCTCATCAATGGCAATATTCGTTTTATCCAACCAACCTTTAGTCCTCAGATGTCGCACAAAGTCCTTTAAAAATGGAGTCCATAATTCATCAAAAACTGCTGTCCCTGGTTTTGCTACAACATTCACTAATTCGCCTTTGCTCGCATCCTTATAATGGATTTCATTGTTCCAAGGGATGATGGAATAGCAATTGATCATATCTTTTACCCCTAAATCCGTCATAAACTGAACCCAACGGTCGAAAACAGCATAATCATAAGTCCAACTACCATCTGCATTTTTGGTCCATGTGATCATATCCGCATAGGGATCATAGGTTTGAACATTCCAAGGATCCTTATTTAAAGTCGTCGTAATCACCTTCTGCCCAGCATCAGCTAACATTTTCATCACTGGTTTCATAGCCTCAAAATGCGCATCACTCCACATTTCTAATCCTTCCACCCGGGCAACTGCCGATGGATGCTGCCATTGGTCAAGATGGTAAACCCATTCTGATGATTTAGGCAAGGTCTGATTGATGACCTCTACCTCTAACGCTAAATTTTGAGCTGGTTGACCTTTCGCACTAACAGTGACTGTACCTTGATAGGGTCCGGCCTGAGCATCTTGAGGAATATTTACACTTACCCATACTGGGCGATTTGTTTTCTTTTCTAAATTAAAAGACTTTAAATCATCCAACATATCAGGAGACAAGGAGGAAGCAAAATCCTCAGGTTTCCGATGTCCACAACCTCCTGCAAACTCATCTGTCATCACATATCTTACAAATCGAGCATCAGTAGCAGACTTTGGAATAACAGCATTACCCTTTGAACGTAAATCAGAAACAGAAACCTGTACATCCGATATATCTGTACCTGTCCAGAGTAGTATTTGAGCAGAAAGTTTCTCCCCTTTCCAACCCTCAATTTTAACCCGATTCTGCTTCGCAATTTCGGGAGCTAATGACTTTGCAAATCGCTTATCAATTGTTACAAAAGAACTTTGTAATCCTGGTGAAACTTTCGACCAATCCGAATTTACATCCGAACTAGGATCCGCTAATTCAACAAAAGTTGCTGATAAGGCTGGCTTTATTTGTGCATAGGACTCCTGGAAATTCAAAAAAGAAAAACCAAAACCCAATAAAACTACCCATTTAGCTGTATTGATTTTCATGTAATTAAGTTTAGTTGATGGAATTATTAATACAACTCTAATCGAATCGCATTAAATCACAATATACGGGATATAAATCAATTTTGAACAAATTAAGTGTTTGTAAACAAAATATTATCCACGCTAATATTTTAATAAACATCAACATAACAGTTCCCTAAAACCTTGATTTACAATTTTTTATTATTTATTAAAAAATTTGAATAAAAATTTTTTCCTCCTATATTTGCACTTGTTTATAATAAGTCTAAATAAAGACTATATGCAAACAAAAAAATAGCGCCATGCCAAAGACTGCAATCTTAGCATGACGCCCAAATCTAATAGAAGCTGTAACTCCTATTAGTTGATCGGTTCTAGGAACCGACCACCTTTATCAAACTGTAAGTATGAAAGGACCCGCAAGATAAAAAAAATTGGGGGCTCCCCCTAGATAATTATTTCAAGGTTCTTTCATACGCAGTTAATGGAATTATTATTTATTTATCATTAACTCATTATGTTCAATTATTTATTACCCTACTATTTTGAGAAGAAAATCCTTCGATATTCTTCCAATCCTATTACTCCATTTCAGGTTTCTCAAAAATTAAACTTGATTTTTTTCACATCCTTTCCCTTTAATTTTTAATCCGATACTTTCATGAAAACAAGCCTCTTTACATGCCTACTCCTTATGAGTAGCATATTTTATGCTTCCGCTCAAAATGGAATAATAAAAGGAACTATCCTGACGCAAAAAGGTACTCCTGCAAAAAACGTCGTGGTCAAACTGAATCATAGCCAAGAAATCCAAGTAGACTCCTTAGGAAAATATGAATTTGTTAACTTAATTGCTAAAAGCTATGAAGTGCATGCTAAGCACATTGGATTTACTTCCCAAATAACCACTATCGTATTAAAGGAAAATGAAACTCGAATTTTAGATTTCATCCTTGAGGAAAACAAAAATATTATCCAAGAAGTAGTAGTCAGTGGTAAAAAACCCATAGTAGACCATCAGGTTTCCCCATCATTAAGGGTCATGACGCCGGTATTGGAACTATCTCAAAATGTTCAAATCATAAATGCTGAGCTGTTAGCAAAACAACAGGCATTCAATTTAGCGGATGGTCCATTCAGGAATATCTCTGGAGTAAGCCGACAAACCCATTGGAATGACATGTATGTCAATATCAACATGCGCGGTTCCCAAATCCAGGCTTTTCGCAATGGGATGAATATTGTCAGTTCCTACTGGAGTCCTTTATCAGAAGACATGGCAACGGTAGAAAAAATTGAATTCGTAAAAGGACCAGCAGGTTTTATGATGTCCAGTGGCGACCCAGCAGGGATCTACAATGTGGTTACCAAAAAACCTACTGGACAGCAAAATGCTGAAGTAACCTTTAGCTTAGGCAGTTTTGAAAACTACAGAAGCACCTTGGACTTAGACGGTAAACTTTCTAAAGACGGCAAACTACTTTATCGATTGAATATCGCCGGTTCTTCAAAAGCTTCATTCCGCCCGAATGAAGACAATAAAAGACTTGTAATCGCTCCTGTTCTATCTTACAAAATTAATGATAAGACAACTGCCACATTGGAATACACTTATCAGAAAGCTGTCATGACTGATGTTGGATCTGGTTATTTGATGTCTCCTTTTGGTTATAAAACCCTTCCTCGTGAAACCACATTTTCTCAAAAAGGAACCGAACCTCTAGACATCGATGAACACTCTGCATTTATCAATATCGAGCATAAATTAAATGCTAATTGGAAATTAACCGCACAGGCTGCTTATTTTAATTATAATCAAATCGGCGCTAGCAGTTGGCCTAAAGATATTCTTCCTGATGGCAAAATTATCCGGAAATCGGATACCTGGGATGCCCAAAGCACGATGCTCCTTGGCCAAGCTTTCTTAAATGGCTCATTTAATACTGGAGAAGTGAAGCACCAAATATTAGCGGGTATTGATCTAGGAAGTAAATCCTATTTAGCAGACTGGAACCAAAGTATTATTCTGGATAGTTTAAATGGTGGTGAGTTTGATCCTAAGAATCCTGTCTATGGATTTGACTTTGGGCTTCAGAGTTTTGACCGCAGCCATTCCTTGGTTCAACGCGCAGCTGTAGGCGGTGGCATTATGTCCTCAGATTACTCTTCAGCCTATGTGCAAGATCAAATGAGCTTTTTTGATAATGCTTTACGTTTGACTTTGGCTGCTCGCTATACCTCCATGTCTATCAGTACCTGGGGTGGTGCGCCAGTTAAAAGCGAAAAAGTCACGCCGAGAATAGGTCTATCCTACTCCATTGATAAAAATACAGCAGTCTATGCATTACTTGACCAATCTTTTCTTCCCCAGCAAGGAATTTTATTTGACGGTTCTAAAATAAAACCAATCACAGGTAACAATTATGAACTTGGCATCAAAAGAGATTGGTTCAAAGGAAAATGGAATAGTACCATCGCGATCTATCAAATCACCAAGAACCATGAAATAACATCCTATGGACCAAGACCTGAGATGTCAGTCGAAGTTGGGCAAAAAAGAATCCGCGGGCTCGAAGTCGATATCCGTGGTGAGATATTAAGGGGATTGAACCTGATTGCGAACTATGCATATACCGATGGACAAGTAACCAAAATCAATGAAGGTGTTGAAGCCTTTTTTGTTGGACAAAGACTTAATGGTGCCGATGTTCATATCGCCAACCTATGGCTGGACTATGAATTGACACGAGGAAAGGCAAAAGGTTTGGCCTTCCAATTTGGAGGGATGTCAAATATCCAACGTGGCTTGGAATTCTACTCCAAGGATGAACCCGAAAAAAATATTGAAGATTATTTCCGCTTTGATGCCGGAATAGGCTACCGCATCGACAAATTCAGTGTCAATCTAAACGTACAGAACCTTTTGGATAAATACTTGATTGAGGGCGGTAGTTATTACACTAGCTACTTCAGTAACCCTACTTACTCTTGGCAAGCCGGTGCACCAAGAAACTATCGATTAACATTCGCATATAAATTCTAAAAACATGAAATTAAAATTATTATTCACAATTATTATCAGTATTTGCACGCTTTCTTTTGCACAAGCGCATGCTCTTTGGTTAGAAACTCAAGCAATTGGAAAGTTAAATCAAAAACACAGCGTAAAAATATTCTATGGTGAATACGCAGAACAGACTGTAGACTCTGTAAAAAACTGGTACTCAAATATCAAGGAGTTTGAGCTTTTTTTAATAGGTCCTCAAGGTCAAAAACAAAAATTGGAAAAATCTGAAAACGCAGATCATTTCGAAGCCTCTTTCATCCCAACAGAAAATGGAACCTACACCCTTTCTGCTATTATCCCTGCAAAAGAAGCTTATGAGACTATGCGGTTTGAATTCTCAACATTCGCGAATGTTCAAGTTGGAAATACTGCCCTAAAAAATGGCACCCTACCATTCCATCTCCAAACGGATGAACTGAACCCAAAATCAGGCTCAATTATTCAAGTTCAACTCTTGAACCAAGACCAGATCGAAAAAGATCAGGAAGTAATAATTATGGCTCCTAGTGGCTGGACAAAAACTCTTAAATCCGATGCAAATGGAAAGATAAATTTCAAACCAATAGCCTCCGGAAAATACATTATTGAAGCCTCAAAGACTGAGGACAAGAAAGAATTATGGGAAGGCCAAAACATTGAAAAAATCTGGAAAGGAACTACCCTGACCCTATTCGTAAAATAATCATTTGTCAAGTATAGTAGGCTCTCCTACTATACTTGACTTTCTACATTAAAACAAATCATCATGTATAGCTTAATTGTCTTATTGCTTTTTGCCGGAACTTATTTGATGTATTGCAGCAGCAAAAAGATGAAATGTTATCATCAAATTGAAAAATCATTCTTAAAACAGCTTTCCCCACCTACGTTAAAAGTATCTGGATTGCTTCTTATGATAATCTCAGCGGTATTAACAATTATGAAACAAGGTTATGAGGCTGGCGCTTTGGCATTCATGGTCTATCTGATGGCAGCTTTGAGTATAGTCAATCTTTTAATACCGTATAAAATATTGGATTGGAAGCATGTTTTGATTCTGTTCTGCATTTCATTCACTATGGAAATCCTTATTTAAAAACCTATCAACCATGCCTGCCAACAAAAAATATTTAAGCTCTCCCCTGCAAAGATTCTTGAAAATCAGTTCTGGTTTTTTGGGAGGCTATTTAGTCATGTTAGCATTTCACTCCTTTTTGACCTTATTTTTTGAAAGAAAAGATGTAACCATTTTATCTGGGTTCACAGGTTACCTCTTGTGGGCTACCCTCTTGTTATTAGCCTTTTTAGCAAAAAATGGATGGATGGTCTGGGGAATATACCTCTGCCTCGCATTGCTGTTGTTTCTTCCTACCCTATATTAATTCTACCATGAATATCAGAAATTACAATATCTATTTCAGTACGCATACCATCAGTGGCATCATTATTTGTGCATTCCTCTATGTAATTTTCTTTGCCGGTTCTTTTTCTTTTTTTAGAAATGAAATCGCTGCCTGGCAACAAGGTGAATCATTTTCTAAACAAAAAACAGAAGATATCAATTGTGATTACTTGATAGATTCACTGGATAATTCAATCAATTTATTAGGTAGGGACCTAACGTTCACCTTTTATCATCAGAATGCTCGAGCTTACATGGGCTATTCTGCATCGAAAGATAGCATCCAAAATAAAATAAACTTGGATAAAATCAATCAGGGAATTCCTGATAAAGCGGATTGGAAAACAAATGATGGAAAATTCTTTGGATTCAATTTCATCAATAAAAAATCTGGCAGTTATTCCGAAAATTACGATCTAGCGGAGTTCCTTTACAGACTACATTTCCTCGCCCAATTAAACGAAGTACCAATCAATTTAGGAATTGGTCCTTTTGGGTATGTAATCGCTGGATTTACATCCTTCCTATTTCTTTTTGCTTTGATTACTGGCCTCCTCCTACATTGGGATAAACTGGTTTCCAACTTTTTCACTTACCGACCATTCTCTAAATGGAAAACAGTCTGGACCGATATGCATACAGCTTTGGGTGTCGTGGCTTATCCTTTTCAATTACTTTATGCTATTACCGGAATTTTCCTAATCTTAAATTCAGTATTGGCTATTCCATTCGAAAAACTTATTTATAAAGGAGATTCTAAAGCAATGTATACGGAGCTTGCCTTCAATCACTCTGTTGATCTCCCCTATTCCAATAAGAAACTTCCCAACCCTCCTTCCATAAATCAGATTATTAAAGACGTCCAGAATAAATGGCCCAATAGCAGAATCTTCAGGATCAATGTCAAAAATTATGCGGACCAAAACATGCATGTTGTAGCTGAAGTTAGCCCAACATACGCCAAGCATTTTGCAGGCTATGGCATTTACAATGTACAGGTACGAGACAACAAGCTTATCGAAGAAAAGGATCCCATGGCAAACTCCAGCTTTGTCGATCATGTAAAAAGCCTACTATATCGTCTACATTTTGCAGATTACGCAGGATACCCGCTAAAATTCTTATCCTTTATCTTGGGAATTATGGGTTGTTTGGTCATCAGCTCCGGAATAATGATTTGGTTAGTGGCAAGAGATAAAAACAACATCCCTAAGCATAAAAGAAAATTCAATTTTTGGCTAGCCAATGTTTACCTGACAATATGCCTTACAATGTTTCCTACAACGGCAATAGCTTTTATTGCTGTAAAATTTAACCCGCAAGCCAATGAAGAGTTCCTATATAAAGTTTACTTTATTACTTGGTTGATCTTCAGTACGTACTACATCATCCGCCAGAGTTTGCAAAGAACCAATAAGGAAACCTTGCTCTTGGGAAGCATGATTGCTCTCACCATTCCTGTCTTTAACGGTGTATTAAGTGGCAAGTGGATCTGGAACAATTTTATGGAAGGCAATATTGATTTATTTAGTATTGATTTTCTTTGGCTATGTTTGGGAATTATTGGCATCATAATCTTTCGAAAAGTACACAAACAATTTTCGAAGTTTAATACAGCTGAATAACCTAGCGGAGCAAGGTTTCTTTCAATAAGATATACAATCCAACAGCAAGAATCATATACCCAAATCCCTTTTTAAGGGATTTGTTACTGATCCGATCTGAAAGATAGAAACCAATAAAAATACCAAGAACTGTTCCGCCAGTATACCCAAGCAATAAATTCCAATCGAACAGTTCAAACTTCTCAAGATCTCCCATCACCCCAAAAAAGGAATTGATGCTGATGATGATTAATGAAGTAGCGACCGCTCGTTTCATCGGCAAATGATAGAAATTCACCAAGGCCGGAATAATTAAAAACCCTCCTCCTGCACCGACAAGTCCCGTTACCAAACCAACCATAGCCCCTTGAAGGATAATAACTTCTATGGGAGTTTTCACATTGGAGGCAGGCACTTCTGGATTGTTCTTCACCGAGCGAATCATACTTAAAGAAGAAGCCACCATGACAAAGGAAAATAAGATCATCAAAAGTACATTTTGATGAAAAGTAAAACTTCCAATATGGATCACATCAGGTACTAATGGTAGAATATAGGACCTCGTAACAAACACTACGATCAAGGATGGCAATCCAAAACTGATAACTTTTGGCAAATCCGCTTCTTTCTTTATCACACCGCGGATTGCGCCGATAAAGGAAGTAATCCCGATAGCAAAAAGTGAATAAGTGGTCGATAAAGCCGGTTCAACTGACATGATATAAACTAAGATAGGAACAGTTAGAATAGTTCCACCACTCCCAATCAAACCCAAGGTAATGCCAACTAATATTGCTAAGATACAACCTAGGATAATCATGCTAATTTGAAATTGAGTAATTAGTGCGCAGTATTTTCATTTACATAAATGTAAAAGAAATTAATTACATCAGCGTATTTTTTACTCTGAAACTTGATAGTCCAATGGCAATAAATAGGCTAACTTGGAATAGCCAACTGCATATCCACTTAAAATCCAATTTGAAGTCGGGAAATAGGAGCCCTGCGATTCTATTATTATTCCCTCCGGTTCCGCTAAATACAATTCTGATACTTGACTCGCTGCCTTCTTCAACAATTTTCGATTCGATTTTTCAAATGACGATGGGAAAATAATGTATAAATAATCTTGGTATAAAACTTCCTTTAACATCCGCTCCGTATCCTCATTTACAATGATTTCTTCTGGCTGCATCACTCCCATCAGATAACTTATTTTCTCATGCTGAATCATCTGCCTATTCAGTGTATTTACCTGATCCTCAGAAACATCCTTCTGAGAAGCATAAAATAACTTCCAATTTCCATTGAAATCCCGATCAACAGTTTTTTTAATTTCAGAAAATTTCGTTCTGGCATTTACTCGAACTTCATTCTCCTTTTTAACTAACTTTCGAACAGTGTAGCCATCTTTTGCCCAGGATTTATGGTAGGTACTCGACACAAATCGATTCATGGATAGCATATAAGCATCCTCACGATTCTTCCTATACTTTGAACGCCCTTTTCCAAGATCCTTAAAAAAGGCATATCCCTCAAAAAAGAACATCTTCGTCGAAAAATTCATATTGAAATTGGCAAGATCATAAGTTAACTCATAGCCTAAAGCTTTGTTTCTAATGATTATGGGTTCCGAACAAACAGCAATCAATACATTATCTTTCTTATTAAAATGAAATTTTACAACCTCGGGGTTTAGAATTTCACATTCATCTGCAAAATCTCCAATACCAATTAAATTCTCAACAAAAAAATTACCCCATTCTTTCCATCCATCCTTTAAATAATTTCGAACCACCACTTCTTCTATAGCAGTTGACTTCTGTTTTAATTGAATAAGCAATTCCTTCTCCAAGGGTAACTGGACTTGGATAATTTGCTTTTCATAACCCATATAAGTTATGACTAACTCAAAAATATTATTACTTGTATTCAAGGAAAAGGTACCCTCTTTATTACTGCTAGTCCCTAGAGAAGAATTATTGATATAAATGGATGCCCCAGCTATGACAGACCTTGATTCTGCATCTATGACCCTGCCTTTTATTAATTGCTGAGAATAGCCTATGGAATGAACTATGAAAAATAGAAGAAAAAGTAATAATCGGCTCATGTTACGATATTTTCGTAAATATACTAAAATTCAATAAACTTAAACAGCTAGAGAATTCCAGCGTACCAAAAAAGCCCGAAATTGTGAAAGATCAGGCTTTTGACTAACAAAAATATAAAAGAATGTGATTATTGGGCAGTGTCTTTAACGGTTGTATCCACCTCTGTTGAATCCAAATTAATGACTTCTTCATCCGGTGCATTAATATTATAGCGTTCAGCATCTCCTCCTTGCGCAGGATCTGGAAGAACTTCCGTTTCATTTTCAGATTTTTCGCTGTTATTACAACTCGTTACAGTTATTAATCCCATGGCAAAAGCTCCTAATAATATAAATTTAATTTTGTGCATATGCTTGTCATGTTGATTTAACTAATAAACCATTTTAAATTAAAAATGTTTCAATAACCATAAAAAAACCTGACATTCCTAGGAACATCAGGTATAATTTAGGTAATTTTAGTTAATAAAGGTCATAGTCTTTCGCCATGTTGGGAGATATCCAAGCCCACTTCCTCCTCTGCATCTGAAACCCGCAATCTTGAAATTAAATCTGTTATTTTAAGCAGCACAAAAGCCATAATAATAATAAATACGGAGGAGACAATCAGCCCTAAGATATGAGCAATAAACAATTTCCATTCTCCATAAAACAATCCATTATCTGGAATAGCAGCATTGATTGCTTTACTTGCAAATACACCCGTCAGCACCATGCCTACCATTCCCCCTACACCATGACTAGGAAAAACATCTAGGGTATCATCAATTCTAGAACGAGTTCTCCAAGCAATCACCAACCGACTTATTACTGCGGCTACGGCTCCTATTACAAGCGAATGCCCAAAAGTAACAAAACCCGCTGCCGGTGTAATCGCTACTAATCCCACAACTGCTCCAATACAGACCCCCATTGCCGAAGGTTTTATCCCTTTCGCTGCATCAAAGAAAATATAGGTTAAAGCTGCTGCACCAGATGCCGTTGAAGTGGTAATCAATGCTGTCGCCGCTAATTCAGAAGCAGAAAAAGCAGATCCAGCATTGAAACCTATCCAACCAAACCATAGTAAACCAGTTCCTAATAACACATAGGTAATTCGAGCCGGAGTATGACTATGCATATCTTTTCCTTTTCTTAAATATAGTGCAGAGGCCAATGCTGTTAATCCAGCCGACATATGCACCACAGTGCCTCCGGCAAAATCCAATACACCCATTTTAAATAAAAATCCATCCGGATGCCAGGTAGCATGTGCCAATGGTGCATAAATGAAAATAAAAAACAGGCATATAAATAGAACATAGGAGGTAAATCTTATCCTTTCGGCAAACGCTCCGGTAATCAATGCCGGTGTGATAATAGCAAATTTTAACTGGTAAATAGCAAATAAGGCAAATGGAATGGTCGGTGCCGCCTCCCATGGTTCCCTTTCCAAGACATTATTAAACATGAAATAGCTGAATGGATTCCCAATGATTCCGCCAATGGACTCTCCAAATACCAAACTAAATCCAAAAACTACCCAAAGCACTGCAACGACAGCCATGCATATAAAACTTTGCAACATCGTTGAAATAACATTCTTCTTCTTGACCATTCCGCCATAAAAATAGGCCAAACCCGGTGTCATAATCAAAACCAAAGCCGTGGAAGTCAACATCCACGCAATATCCGCAAAATTATAAGCCGAATCTGAATGAATTTTAGGAGTTTTTGAAAAAACAAGTGAAATAACAACCAAAATCCCCATAAAAACCAGAGGAACATAAGACTTTTTACCAGACAAAACCATATTCTTTTAAATTTTATTCAACAAAAATACATTTATATTGCATTTATCAAAATAAAAATCAAATAATATTGAATAAAAATCAATTTTAATTAGATTTTATACTAAAAAAACAAATATTTGTAACATAAAATCATAAAATAAATCAAAAATATCATTTTAATAAACAATAAAACCCAAATATTGAAGACTAAAACATAAATCAACCGATAATTACCTACTATTTACTGAAAATCCTACGCTAAACAGCAAAAATCTAGCGCAAAACTCTTAAGCATTCAAAGGATTTGAAGAAAAAATGGGATATTTATATAATATTCAGTTTAACTATGGAAGATTTGTTCAAAATTTATAAGGTTGATAATAAAGATGCCCTTTATATTCAAAATCAAAGTAATGAACCCCATTATCATCAATTTGAAGAACTCATCATTGGAATAAAGGGCAAAATTGAACATTTTATAGATTTTAAGAGCGAGACTTACCATGCACCATTTGTTTGCTTTGTAAGTCGTGGCAAAATTCACCGCGTCGTCCCCATGTTGAATAATGGGGAATGTGATTTTTGGGTGCTGCGATTTAAAAGTGAATTTATTCCAGAGACTACCTTCAATCTATATAGTTATTTCCATGATAATGCCAACCTTGCCTTCACTGAAGGCCGTTGCTTTGAACGCTTGAACCAGATTTGTCAAATGATAAATGATGAAATGGAGCAGGAAAAACCGGAATTATCCATTGTAAGGGAATTGTTGACCGTTCTTTTCAGCATGATTGAAACCGAACGAAAAAGACAGGACCCTGATCAACATAATCTCTATAAAAATCAAGATATCACCTTCAAGAATTTCTTAACCATTCTGGAGGAGAATTTTAGACGTCCAGAAGGAGTAAATTATTATGCAGAAAAACTTTTTATGAGTGCAAGGAACCTAAATACCATTACGCAAAGCATTCTCCAACAATCCGTATCCGAAATTATTGAAACCAGAAAACTGATTGAAGCTAAAAACCTACTTGTAAGCAGCAATAAAACTATTTCTGAAATTGGATTTGAATTAGGCTATAGCGACAAGGCTTACTTCACGAGTGTATTTAAAAAGAAATCTGGACAGACCCCTACCGAATTTCGCGAGGAAATGAAAAAGTTAATCTCCTAAAACTTATACCATTCTTCCAAATTCTCATACCACTCCCCTCCATAGAGTTCCGATATTTGTAATATAAATTGGAAAGGAATTTATAATGGAAGATATGACACGTAAACAATTTCTGGCTGCCGCAGCAACTTTACCACTTGCAGGGGCAGCTGTCAAACTGAAAGCACTCAATAAATTCGTTGATGGATTAAACAACAGCAATAAAATGCCTGTTCTTTTCCTTGGACATGGTAGTCCAATGAATGCCATCGAAGACAATGAATTTGTTCAAGGTTTCAAAAATATTAGTAAAGAAATAGAAAAACCGACCGCAATATTGGTGATCTCGGCTCACTGGGAAACAAAAGGTACTTATGTAACCGCCATGGAACATCCAAGCACCATTCACGATTTCGGCGGATTCCCACAGGCTTTATTTGATGTTCAATATCCAGCACCTGGTTCACCTGAATTAGCGGAGGCAGTGAAGGAAATCGTAAGCAGCAAGGAAGTTCATCTGGATGATAAATGGGGATTGGATCATGGTTCATGGTCCGTAGTAAAACATTTATACCCGAATGCTGATGTACCTGTAATTCAAATGAGCATTGACTACAGTATGCCGGCAAGTCATCACTATGCTTTGGCGAAGGAATTAGCCACATTACGCAAAAAAGGAGTTTTGATTGTTGGTTCAGGTAATAATGTCCATAATCTGAGAATGGTTTCCTGGAAACATCTCAATACCGTTGGATTCGCATTTGATTGGGCTCAAGAAGCTAATGAAAAAATGAAAGAATATATCATCGAGGGTAATCATCAACCTCTAATTGATTTTGACAAACAAGGTTCTGCCTTTCAAATGGCAATCCCAACTCCTGAACATTATTTACCTATGATATATGCCTTGGCATTACAGGACAAAAACGAAGACCTATTTATTTTTAATGATGCAGCAGTGGCTGGCGCCCTGACCATGACTTCATTTAAAATAGGTTAATGAATAAAATAGGTTAATGAAATAAATTATTTGAATTATTTGGAGGTTATCATTGCTGATAACCTCCTTTTTTTTCCCGTCCCCTCCTTTTTATTTCCCCGATTTCAAAAATTGAATCTAATGCTGTTTCTAATAACATTTACCAGATTAACTCGAAATTCATTTTAATAAAGACCCATGTTTTACCGCAATTTCTCCGGACCTTCTTCGGACCTCCTTCGGACATCAGCCGAAAAATTCCGAACAAGGTCCGGCGAAGTTCCGAACTTTGTCCCTAGAAAATCCGATATAACATTTAATTATTCCTGAAGTATTATAAAAGAAGGATAATATTTAGCTCAATTTCCAGATTGAACCTCTTTTTACCATAGAATTCAGAATAAAAGGCGTTTTATACCTTGCTCACCTGAGTATTCACCGAAGCCAGAAATTCTTTGTTTTTTTCACCGATTATTTTTCAAGCTTCACCGAGTTTCCAAAAGGACTTGCCTATTCCCACTGTACGCGCTTTAGTTTTCGATATACCTTTGAATCAAACAATTACATAATCAATAACACAAAAAATTTAAAATCATGAAAACGCTAATCTCTCTAATCGCAACAACAGTATTTACACTTGTAAGTTCATTTGTATTTGCTAACAGTAAACCAGAACCTGTAAAATTTATTAAAGTCGAATCTATTATCGATCAGTACATCGATGCTTCGAACAACGGTGAAGTAAGTTTAGTTGACTACCTATTTACCGAAGATTTTAAATATTCAACCCCTAATAACGGTCAAACCGAACTTATCGGAAGATCTGAATTGGTTAAACATTTAAAAAGCAATAAAGGATCGAAAATGAATGCCGAAACTGAATATTCATTCGTGGAAAAAAATGATGATTGTAGTATTGTAAAAGTTACTACAACTTTTGAAACCTTTAAAAAATATGACTACGTTACATTGTGCAACAGTAAAGATGGTTGGAAAATAAGCCATATCACAGTAACCTACCCTGAAAGATAAGTCCGTCTTTGTTTATAAGTAAATTTGGTTAAAAGGTGTAACGATGGTTATACCTTTTTTTATGCAACAAGGATTATCATTCATGCTAAATCCAATTAGGAAAGCTTTGTATTCCATTTAATAATGTGTATTTTCAAGTCATAAACCTGTAATTGAAATGAAAAACACCTTACTTACTCTTTCTCTTTTGAGCTTGTTTACGATTGGCCAAAGCCAAGCGCAGCAAAATCCAGTAATTAAAGGATGGTATGCCGATCCTGAAGGAATAATTTACAACAATGAATATTGGATATTCCCAACCTATTCAGCACCCTACGAAGAGCAGATTTTGTTTGATGCCTTTTCCTCCAAAGATTTGGTAAATTGGAAAAAACATCCTCGAATTTTGGACAATAGCGAAGTTAAATGGGCTAATAAAGCGATGTGGGCACCTAGTGTTATTGAAAAGGATGGGAAGTATTACTTTTTCTTTGGCGCGAATGATGTCCACGAGGGAGAAATTGGCGGAATTGGGGTTGCTGTTGCTGACAAGCCTGAAGGTCCCTATAAAGACTTACTCGGGAAACCACTAATCAATGATATCGTCAATGGCGCACAACCAATCGATCAATTTGTATTCCGGGACAAGGATGGTCAACATTATATGTTTTATGGTGGCTGGGGCCATTGTAATGTGGTTAAATTAGCGGATGATTTTAAGAGTTTAGTTCCTTTTGAAGATGGAACTATATACAAAGAAGTAACGCCTGAAAATTATACTGAAGGTCCATTTATGTTTATTAAGGATAATAAGTATTATTTTATGTGGTCAGAAGGTGGCTGGACTGGACCGGATTATAAGGTGGCCTACGCGATTGCTGATAGTCCGTTAGGACCATTCAAAAGGATTGGCACTGTTCTTCAACCCGACCCTAAGATTGCCTATGGTGCAGGCCATCATTCCGTAATCAAGATCCCTAAAAAGGATAAATATTACATGGTTTATCACCGCAGACCACTCGATAAAAAAGGAGCTAATGAAAGAGAAACCTGTATCGATGAAATGAAATTTGATGAAAATGGATTTATCCTCCCTGTTCAAATGACATTCGATGGAGTAAAACATGTCTTAAAATAAAATTTCCAATATCATTAAGAATAGCCATTCCCGATATGCAGGAATGGCCATTCTTATTTTTATCGTATCTTGTCGTATTCAAAATAGATTTATATGAAGTTTGGAAAAGTAGAGGACGCAAGCAATATAGATTTTTCATTACCTCAAACCCCAAAGGAAACTATTCAGTTACTTGAGAAATACAAAAAGGATAAGGAGTTTCATTTTTATGTTGGTTACCCAAAGTGGTCAAAGGCCGATTTAAAGGGTTTTTATCCGCGAGGAACCAAGGATGAATTAAACCTGTATTCCAAAAACTTTAACGCGGTTGAATTCAATGGAACTTTTTATAGATCACCGAGCAAGGAACAGGTCTTGATTTGGAAAGATAGAACGGTGGATGATTTTAGATTTTGCCCCAAATTCACCAATAGTATCAGTCATTATTCCCGCCTCAACAATACCGACGAAAAAGTTGCTGCATTTGTTGATTCCACGGTATTATTTGAAGAAAAATTAGGGATGCCCTTTATCCAAATGCCTGAAAATTTCCGACCCAAAGCCTTTGAAAGGTTGGAAGGATTTTTAGATCGATTTCCAAAAGGATACCCTTTAGCTTTTGAAGTTAGACATGAGGAATGGTTCAATGACCAAGAGCTGTTGGAACGATATTTAAGCGTATTAAAAAGGAACAACATTACTAATATTATTGTTGACACGCCCGGGCGAAGGGATATGCTGCATTTTAGGTTGACCAGCCCAGTTGCATTTATTCGCTTTGTTTCATCCACTGAGATTTTGGATAAACAACGTTTAGCGGAATGGGTCCTGAAACTTAAAGAATGGAGAGAAGCCGGTTTAAAGGAAGTGTACTTTTTTATTCATCAAAAAATAGATGCTGAAACCCCTTTCCTTTCCACTGATTTTGTGGAAGAAATAAATGCATCTTTCAACCTCCATTTACCAAAAGCAAAAAAAGACAGCTAGCTAGCTGTCTTTTTATTTTTTCAATTTCTCTATTTGTACAATAAGGCCCCTGAAACATTCCAGAAGCTGATACTTTCACCCTCTTTAGGGCCTTGTGGGATCTGAACTCGAATCGTATGCTTTCCAGCCTTTAAATCTCCCAAGTCAATAAATACAGGATTGGTAACTGTTCCTGGACACCAATTGGAGCGGCTTAAATCCGAGGAGGATAAACCATTTTCGAAATTCCCACTGACTGGATTATATAATCTATAGCTACCACAATCCAAACGCCAAGGCGTAAATTGAGCTTGCAACTTGGAATCCAAAAAGATCCTGTTCGGTTTTGGAACAAATTCATCTCCATTACCCCAACCACCATGACCGGTGCTAATATATCTAAGTTTGACGTCTTTAACATCCTGTGCCAATTCAAAAGTCAATTCTAAGCCTTTTTCATCTTTAAACATGGTTGGATAAGTCTGACCACCCATTTCCATTACATTGGTCGTATTGAATAAAGGCATAATTTTCATTCCCTCAGCATAGTTAGAACCACCGGGATGTATACTCATCTCTAAACTTACCTTATGACCACCTTTATCATAATTACCAATATAGGTTCCTATATAAACCTCTTTACCCGAAAGAACAGGCAAAAACTCCGAAATATCTTGTCTATAGATTACACTATCTTGCCATGTTTTTCCCTTTAGCGCCAGGCGATCATTGAAATGAGATACTCCAAATGGAGTAAAAAAGCGCATAAGCTCATAAACTGGAGAAAATTCAGAAGTTCGGATCATTCCAGGATATGAAGTTCCCGAAGAATCCACATAACTAGGGAGTGTCGCCATTCCATTTTTCATCCCATCCAGAAAACTAATCTTTTGATCCTCTGCTATCAGAAATACCGATCCGGTCCGATCGTAGGCATCCCCGTTCGATTTTTCAATCAGCTGAATGAATGCTTGTGAATTGACATCTACCTCCGGAACTTTGATCTTCTTAAGGATAACAGTACCTTCAGCGAATCGCATAATGCTATCTGATTTAATTCCGGGTTGAAAACAGATTTGTTCATCTTGAAAAACCGGCAGATAGATAAACCTACTCTTCCAAAGTTCATCTCTATAAGTCAACTCATCGAGTAATTGTGAAGGATTGATTTCAGGAAGATCTTTTGGCCAGCTTTTCAGCTTTTCAATGGATGCAGCTACCAAACCAGAGTTTCCATTCCGTCTATATTCCAGAACTAGTCCCAAGCTTTGTCCTAAATCATTGGGAGCAGCTTGAATTTGAGCGTCTTTGGAATATAAAAGTTCTATTTTATTGGAATTGACAGAGGTTACTGCTTTCTGGGTTTTATACCCAATGATCTTCTTCCCATCTGAATCTACATCTTCATAAGTATATTTCTTCAACGTTGAGCTATCAACTGTACTGATTTGCTTATCAGCAGACAAATAGGATATTCTATATACTTTATTCCCGGTGTAATCGTAGCTGGATACCTCTGCAGGATATCTGGCGTTTCCAGAAACTAGGCTTTCCTTAGTGACAAAGGATTTTCCTTTTGTAGCAAAGACCACAACAGGATCCTGTTTTAGCATTGCCCCATCCCTAAAATAATGATAAGTAATTTTATAGGTAACTTGACCAAAAAGCATATTGCTTGCAAGAACCATCAATAATAACAGCAGATTTCTTTTCATACATTAATTTTAATACACTTCGATACTGGTTCCATTTTCTGTTGGGTGCGAGGTACAGATCAAACACCTTCCATTCTCTACCTCCCTATCCGTCAAAACCTCATTATAGTCCATACGAACAGAACCCTTTACCACCTGAGAAATACAAGTACTACACATTCCTGATTTGCAGGAATATGGTAATTTGATTTTATGCTCTAATCCAACATCTAGTATAGTTTTGTCATAAGGTATGGTCAGTGGATATTCCTGACCATTGAATTTGAGGACAATATCATAACTGGTCATATCTACTGGTTCCTCTTCCTTCTCATCTTCATCCTCTTCTTCTTCAGGGAAGTGGAAGGTTTCCCTTTTGATGTTCTCTTCAGGGAATCCCATTCCCAATAAAGTAAATCTCACTAAATCCATATAAAATAATGGACCACAAGTATAGAATACCGACTCATCACCTTCATTTAAATGAGTCTTCAGCAGGCTTAATATATAATCTCTATTCAGCCTGGCTGTCATTAGATTCTTGCTGTTTGACCAAATAAATTCAATATGCAAGCGATCCGGATAAGCTTCTTGCCATTTCAACAATTCATCATAAAAGATGGTTTGTTCCTTTGAACTGTTACTATAAATGAGAACGACTTTACTATTCTTCTCGGCAACCAAAGCGGTTTTCAAGATTGAAAATAATGGGGTAACTCCTACTCCAGCGCCAAAAAGAAAAATGGTATTTGTATGTGATTCAGAAGGAATATAGGTAAACAAGCCTTGAGGTTCCATGACCTGAATTTCATCCCCTACTTTAGTTTTATGATGCAATAATCTGGAAATCTCACCATTATCAACTCTTTTTACAGTGATTTCGTAGGGTTCATCCACATAAGGGCTACTGGAAAAAGAATAGGAACGGCGAACTTCACGTTCCGAAAACTCAAAAGCTAAGGTTAAAAATTGACCTGATTGATACGATGGGAATTCCCCATTGACATCTTCAAAACGTATGGAAATATTATGATTTGGTTGTTGAATAATTTCTGAAATCCTAAATGTATACATAGGGTTAAAGATAGTAGCTTACATTAGTATTTTCAAATAGAAATCGTTGATATCATATCAATAAAAAAAGAGGTTTAGCATGATGCTAAACCTCTTTAGATATCTAATAATAAGCTTTGATTAGAGCTTACGTTTTACTTCTACTTGTTCGAATGCTTCAACGATATCTTTTTCTTGGATATCATTAAATCTTTCAATGCTTAAACCACATTCATAACCTTGAGAAACTTCTTTCACATCGTCTTTGAAACGTTTCAATGAAGCTAACTTACCAGTATGAATTACGACGCCATCTCTAATGATACGGATATCATTGTTTCTGTTGATTTTACCATCCAACACCATACATCCGGCAATTGAACCAACTTTAGAGATTTTGAATACTTCGCGGATTTCCACTTCAGCAACAATTTTCTCTTCCAGTTTCGGAGCCAACATACCTTCCATCGCAGATTTGATTTCTTCAATCGCATCGTAGATAATAGAGTATAGACGGATATCGATTTGTTCGTTTTCAGCAAGCTTACGTGCATTCTGAGTAGGGCGAACTTGGAAACCGATAATAATCGCATCAGAAGCAGAAGCTAATAACACATCGGATTCAGAGATAGCACCCACTGATTTGTGAATGATATTCACTTGGATCTCGTCGGTAGAAAGTTTCAACAATGAATCGGATAATGCTTCGATTGAACCATCCACATCCCCTTTAACGATAATATTAAGTTCTTTAAAGTTACCGATAGCAAGACGTCTTCCGATTTCATCCAAGGTAATGTGTTTAGTTGCACGCATACCTTGCTCACGTTGGAGTTGCAGTCTCTTGTTCGCTACCTGACGAGCTTCAGATTCACTTTCTAATACATAAAGTTTATCCCCTGCTGTTGGAGCACCTGACATACCTAAGATCTGTACAGGCATTGAAGGACCAGCTTCTTTCACACGTTCACCGCGTTCATTGGTCAAGGCTTTAACTTTACCAGAATAAGAACCCGCAAGAATTGGATCACCAATACGAAGCGTACCGCCTTGAACTAGTACTGTTGTTACAATACCTCTACCTTTATCTAAAGCAGCCTCGATTACGGAACCTACAGCACGTTTTTTAGGATCGGCTTTAAGTTCTAATAACTCAGCTTCTAATAATACTTTTTCTAACAATAGTTCGACATTCTCACCCGTTTTAGCAGAGATTTCTTGGGCTTGGTATTTACCGCCCCAATCTTCTACTAGGATATTCATGATCGATAATTGTTCACGGATTTTATCAGCGTTGGCACCTGGTTTATCCACCTTAGTAAAGGCAAATACGATTGGTACCCCTGCAGCCATGGCGTGATTGATTGCTTCTTTAGTTTGAGGCATCACGGCATCATCCGCAGCAATAACGATAATTACAATATCTGTTACTTGAGCACCACGAGCACGCATCGCTGTAAAGGCTTCGTGACCCGGAGTATCTAAGAATGTTATTTTTTTTCCACCATCCAACTGTACAGCATAAGCACCGATGTGCTGCGTAATACCTCCGGCTTCACCTTTGGTTACATTTGCTTTACGGATGTAGTCAAGCAAGGAAGTCTTACCGTGGTCAACGTGTCCCATCACCGTTACGATTGGTGCTCTAGGCACTAAACGTGTTGGATCATCTACTTCCTCCAGCTCAGCTGTTTCTTCATCCTCAGGTTTGATAAACTCAATTTGGAATCCGAATTCATCAGCAACGATTGCTAATGTTTCAGCATCTAATCTTTGGTTGATAGACACGAACATTCCCAAGCTCATACAAGTACCAATTACTTGGGTTACAGGAACATCCATTAAGTTCGCCAATTCATTTGCTGTAACAAATTCCGTAACGCGCAATACTTTGGACATTGCTGCTTCTTCCATTGCTGCTTCTTCCGCAGACATTGCTATATCATCACGTTTTTGACGGCGTAACTTAGCACGTTGAGCAAACTTACCAGATTTACCAGCTCCGCTCAAGCGAGCAAGAGTTGCCTTAATTTGATCTTGGATCTCCTTTTCTGTAGGCTCTTCTTTTGGAGTATCAGGTTTTCTGTTTCTGTCGTTACGACCTCTATTATTCCCGTGACGATCATTGTTTGGATGATTCGGGCGGTTGTTCGGACGGTTACCACCACCTTGATAAGGCGGACGGTTTCCACCATCTTGTCTATTACCTTGTTGTCCTTGACCTTGACCTTGTCCCTGACCTTGACCTTGGTTTTGTCCATGACCATGACCACCGTGGCCATGACCTTGTCCTTGAGCAGCACCGCCATGAGTTGGATTCGGTTTATTCGTACGCTTCCGCTTACGTTTGTTGTCATGTTGATTTCCACCAGCATTATTCGATGAGGAGGCAACAGGTTTGTGTGGCTTAGAAACAGGTAACTGGATCTTACCGACTACTTTTGGTCCACTTAAGGTTTCCGAACGAGCGCGGATTACATCATCCACTGGTTCTACCTTCGCGGCAGGTTTTTCTACTTCTTTATTTTTTTTCACCTCTTCAGGTTGTTTTTCTGTCTTTTCAGATTTTACTGGCTGCGGAGCCTTCTCAGGCTGCACTGGTTTTTCAGTTTTAACGGGAGCCTCGGTTTTTTCAGCAGGAGCCGCTTGAACCGGTTTTTCAACCACTGGTTTCTTCTCCTCTACTTTAGCTACCTCTTCTTTTTTAGGCTCTACTTCCTGTTTCACAACTGGAGCTTCTTCTTTCTTAGGCTCTACCTTTTTCTCAGGTTCTACAGGTTTTTCTTCTTTGACTTCTGCCTTTGGAGCAGGTTTACCACGTTTTAGGCTGTCAAGATCAATCTTACCAACCACCTTCAATGGTGAATTACCTGTTTCTTCTTTTTTGGTTTCTTCCACTACTGGAGTATTCTCCGTAGAAGCATTTTTTATCAAAATCTCTTTAACCTCAGTAGGGCTTTCCTTCTCATCAGTAGATTCAGGGTTAGAGCTAGCAGTGCCTGTGGCTGGACCTTCTTCACGGCGAATCTTGCCGATAACTATTTGTTTAGCCTCGTCTTTAACAATCTTATCACCCTGAAATTCTTTCAAAAGAACGCCATACATCTCAGGGCTCAACTTCGAACTTGGTTTAGAGTCTACATCAAACCCTTTCTTAACCAAATATTCTACAGCTGTGCCAATCCCAATGTTGAGCTCTTTTGCCGCCTTAAGCAAGTTTATACTTTTACCTTCTGTCATCTACTATCTTCTAAATATAATATCGTACTACAAAAATATGTTTTTTTACAAGGATTTAACAATTTATTATAAATTGTTAAACCCTGAAATTCGAAGTTTTTATTATTCGAATTCTGCTTGTAAAATACGTACAATTTCGCGGATGGTATCTTCCTCTAAATCTGTACGTCTTACAAGTTCTTCTTCGGACAGTGCCAATACAGATCTCGCTGTATCTAAACCAACGCGTTTAAACTCATCGATAATCCATCCGTCAATTTCATCTGCAAATTCTTCGATGTCCACATCCTCCTCTTCTTCTCCGCTTTCACGGTAAACATCAATTTCATAGCCAGTTAATTTACCAGCCAATTTAATATTATGACCTCCACGACCAATCGCCAAGGAAACTTGATCAGGTTTCAAATAAACCGCAGCAGTTTTATTTTCTTCATCAATTTTGATGGAAGTGATTCTAGCTGGGCTTAATGCACGTGTGATATATAGAGAATGGTTTGTCGTAAAGTTGATAACGTCAATATTCTCATTACGTAATTCACGAACAATACCGTGAATACGAGAACCTTTCATACCCACACAAGCACCTACTGGATCAATACGATCATCGTATGATTCTACAGCTACTTTAGCACGCTCTCCTGGTTCACGAACAATTTTCTTAATAGTAATTAATCCGTCGAAAATCTCAGGAACCTCTAGTTCGAACAAACGTTGTAAAAACTCAGGTGCTGTACGAGAGATAATAATCTTAGGATTATTATTCATCATATCTACCTTATCAACAACCGCACGAATGCTGTCTCCTTTTTTGAAATAATCAGCAGGGATTTGCTCACTTTTAGGAAGAATCAATTCATTACCATCTTCATCTAAAACTAAGATTTCTTTTTTCCAAATCTGATAAACCTCTCCGATTACTAACTCACCTTCGCGGTCTTTGTATTTCTTGAATACTTCATCTTTTTCAAGTTCAAGAATCTTAGAAACCAAAGTCTGACGAGCGGCTAAGATGGCACGTCTACCGAAGCTCTCTAAAGTAATCTGCTCGATATAATCATCACCAACCTCTAAGTCTGAATCATACTTATGGGCTTCTTCCAACTCAATCTCTAAATCATCATCTTCAGAGAATCCGTCTTCCATAACTACACGCGTACGCCAGATTTCCAAGTCACCATTATCTGGGTTGACAATTACGTCAACATTCTCATCTGTTCCAAAACGCTTACGAATCATACTACGGAACACTTCCTCCAAAACAGTAATGACTGTAGGACGGTCAATGTTCTTAAAGTCCTTGAACTCTTGAAACGAGTCTATCAAATTTATATTAGTACTCATTCTTATTTAAATGAAATTAACACCTTTGTTTCCTTTATTTGATCTAATGGAATATCAGCTTGTACAAGCACAGCTTTCTTCCCTTTTTCCTTTACTTTTTCTTCTATGCTGATTGAATCATCGGTAATCGACAATAATTCGCCTTCTTTTTTAGTTCCATCCAACATCTTCATTTGGATACTTCTCCCGATATTCTTCTCGAATTGTCTTTTCAACAATAATGGAGAATCAATACCTGGTGATGATACTTCCAAACGGTAAGCCTTATCTATCACATTCTCTTCTTCCAAGTGGAATCCAACATGACGACTAACTTGAACACAATCTTCAATGGCAATGCCATTATCACCATCTAGAAGAATCTCTAAAACACCATTCTTTAAAAACCGTACACTAACAATAAATAAGTCTGGTCTGTCGGCAATTTTCTCCTCAACTAACTCTATTACTCGATTCTCGATCTGCATATTTTAATTAATGAATTAAAAAAAGGGGGCATACGATGCCCCCTTCCTTTCAGATAGTACAAAGGTACGAAAACATTTTATTATTTACAACATATATCAAATACGATGTTAATTTTTATCGACTACGGAGTTAATAGTTTTCTGCATTTGAGCCATCATGGTAGACAAAGCTTCCAAGGTAGGTTCTGGATTCGGCTCCGGCAATTCGGTACTTACAAAGGCCTTTGCTTTCCATACTTCCAGGATTTCATTTGCGGAAACCCAATATGGTTCATAAGTCTTGTTATCAGAAACCAACTTCAATCCTTTATCTTCTTTGAATTTTTGTCCGATCCGTTTATAAACAATACCATCATCAGAGGAAACCACAACATAGGTTTGTCCGGGTTTTATATCATGCCAGTTTTCTACGTATTCAGCAATGATTAATGAACCCGATGCCAATGGTAACATTGAATCACCTTTAATTTCGAATGCTCTATAAGTACCTTGGTTAAACAGAGGCAGGGAAAATTTCGGAAGTTCGCTGACATATTCAGGGTCCCCATATCCGTTCATGTACCCAGCACTAGCCTTCACAGGAACAAATTCAATATTCTCCCGATCATTCGAATCCACAGTTACACTTAATACCCTTAGGTTGGAGGCATTGCTCTTCGGAGTTGGTTTCCATTTATCATCTATTACATCATTTGCCAACTCATCCATACTTAAATCATAGAACTCTGCTATCTTTTTTAGTAATTCATACTTAGGCTCGGCCCTATCCTCTTCATAAGCCCCCACCGAAGCACGCTTGATTTCCATTAAATCAGCAAATTGCTGCTGAGTCAACCCTTTTTTCTTGCGAAGATATTTAAGATTTGATGAAATATTTGCCATAGATTTTTTTATTATTTTTTTTGAAATACTAAATTTATTAGTATAATTGTACCAATAAAATTAGCAAAACGACTGCAAATTACCAAATAATTTAGCTAAAACAAGAATAAAATGAACAAATACCATATTTACATCGCGACAGATTCAAACCGTAGGTTCTTACAAGTTGGGTTAAATCAAAATTTGGGATCCGTATACCATGAATTACAGGAACAAGCTGAGCCTACCCTATTTTCATTTGCGGTATTAAATAGAATTGTATTTATTGAATCGTTCAACACGGAGTTGGAGGCAGAAAAGAGATTACAGGAATTATCAGGGATGAGCAGAATGGTCAAAGAAAGATTGATTCGCAAGAGCAACCCAAATTGGTTAAGCCTGTGCCCGCATACTCCAAAAATTGGAATCAGAAAAAAAGCCGTTGTTTATGCATAAGCAATAAACAACGGCCTTAACAACCTTTTCCCTACACTAATCTCTAATTTTTTCGCTCTCTTGTAATTCTTAGACTACCAACCTGGAGCAAAGTTTAATCCGAAGGTTCCAAATTTTTCTCGGGTCGGATTATTCAACTGAATAGCATAGTAAGGTTCCAATATCATGGCACCGAATAAGTTCACTCGAAGCGATACACCTGCACTAAATACCGGCATGGTAACTCTCGAGTCATAAGTAGTAACCGAACCATTTCCAAAATTCTCCTGAACTTTATCAGCATCGGTTTTTTTCCATTTAATAATACTATTATTACTCCATGCTAAACCACCATCAATAAAGAAGTTTAAATCTGAGAATAATAATCCTGAAGGAATAACAGCGAGTTTCTCAGGACCAGTAAATGGCAAGCGAACTTCAAAGTTTCCAACTACCATTTTCGACCCTGAAAGATCATTGAATCCAATCATACTATTTGGTCCAAAGGAATTAGATTCAAACCCACGTACCATATAAGGGTAACCAATATAAATATTATAAAGACGATCGGCATCTTCGCCCATCCGCATATAGGAATAGACCCTAGCAGCAATCGTTACTGGTTTAATTCTTTGATACTTTCTTAAGTCTATATTCAAAGCTGTAAAGCTATAGGTCCCAAAATACTGTTCGGCACCTAATCTATATCTAAAACCTTGCAATGGTGCAGCGATTCCAAATACAGCATTATCTCCAACCAATCCAGCGTTGACTTGCATCAAATTAAATGGATCCAAATTAGACACTCCTAATGCTTTAGCAGCTTCATCATTTGGTACTCGCTCGCGATTACCATAGTAGTTGTAATAACTTTGCGTAAAGCGGTCAACGCGATAGGAGTTATAAGATATTGCACCACCTGTTTCAAAACGGTGATGCCTATTGAAAGGATAGGCAACAAAGGCGTCTGCTTGACTTTGGAAAGAACGAACCAAATACTGATCAATCACTGGTTCCACACCATTTCCTAAATCTCTGGAATCGAAATTATAAAATCCGAATCGGTACGGAATATGGGATAATGAACCACCCCAGTTCCAACGACTTCTTTGATTTATATAGGCTACTTGTCCACCAAAATCGTAAATCTCACCATTGATATTCAAGGCAGCGAATATTTGGTTATAACCCAAGATATCAGAAAACATTCCTTGCACCCCAGAGTTAATACCTGCACCATACCTTGACCCCACAGACATCCCAACGCCAGAATTGGCAAGGTAATCTAATTTGAATTTCGGTTTATAGGCTATATTTTTAATTTGCGAATCCGAAATCCTGCCATAAGCATTGAAATTATATAGGTTGGTATTGACCACATCCACGCCACGGCTTTGAACCGGAGGCAACATCGCGGCTTCAAGATTGATTGATGCCGGATCTACAGACACGGAATCAAACTCGCCACTTTTCGCCTTATATATGGAGAATGAGTTATTCTTAAAATAAGAATAGATGATATCGTCATTTGCTGAAACACTCATTGCTGGCGAATATTCAGTAATACCACTAATACCAGTAAAGAAATCCGTCATTCTTTCAACATGTCCCCCATCGATAACGATTCGATACATATTTCTGAACCCATCACTATTGGATAAGAAATATATTTCTTTTCCGGATGAAGAGAAATGAGGATTTAAATTATTGGCACCTGGGAAAACAGGTATATTCTTAACTTCTTTTGTATTTACATCGACATATGCCAATCCCATTGGAATATCAACAGTCCTACTAGCTGACTCCAAGGACATTCTATCTGTACTGAAAACGATATATTTTCCATCTCTGGAGAAACTAGGTTGGAAATCTGAGTATTTATCGTCGGTCAGTTGGCTTAGTTGCTTAGATTCTAAATCATAGGTATAAATATCGCTTCGCCCATTTTTCAGACCTGAGAAAGCCACCAGGCTTCCATTTGGTGCCCAAGTAATATTGGTAAATTCAGTGATATCCCCCATGGCTTGCACCGAAAGTGTCCTACCATTACTGATATCCACGATCATGAGCTTATTTTTCCCTTCACTGAAAACGGAGAACGCGAATTTCTTACTATCCGGTGAGAAGGTACCTGCAGATTCTATAAAACTGAATTCATCAATATCCTTATTGGTGAGTCGACTTCCCAACTTTCGAATGACCGTTCCGGTTTCTGCATCTGCGAGGAAGAGATCAATACTGAAGAGATCCATCTCAGACAAGAAAACGACATATTTACCATCCGGAGATATAGCCGGCGACACATTCATTCGACCAGCATTTTTCGTGGATAGTAAAAGTTTACCAATTGGATTAGAAGTTGTGTCCTTTCCTATGTTCTTGTAGGAGTTCTCCATACTATTTTTCCAAAGGGTAGACATAGTTTGAGCATCATATCCAAAGACTCTTTTTATTGCAAATTCATAACCGTATTTGGCAGTTTCAATAAATAGAGGCATAATCACGGTATCCCCGTAGGTAGACCCCAGGTATGACCAAAATGCCTGTCCATAACGATAAGGGAAGTATTTACTGGATTGCTCTGTCATTTGCCTTAAACTTGGCAAATCATTTCTAGCATATGAATCCCGCATCCACATAGAGGTAAAGGCGTCTTTTTTCCCAATGGAGAAATATTCTGCCATCCCTTCCACCATCCACAGGGGAAGATTCGCGATATTCTCCAACCTTGTTGAATCCCCACCTTCAATTAAAACTCGATATTGGAAAGCATGGACCAATTCGTGGCCAAGAACATGTCGGGTTTGCTGATTAATTTGCATAATTGGCATGACAACCCTTTGTTTAAAGGCCTCGGTTACACCACCAGTTCCTACACTAATCTCCCCTTGAATAGCCGTAGTTTGCTGGAATTCAGGGTGATTATTATATAAAATAATAGGATTTTTTCTCGAAAAAGTATCTTGAAATACTTGTTGATGCAATTCATACCAGACCTCTGACTCCTTGGCTAACCAATTCATCATGGAATCATTCTGCAAATAATAATAGATATTAAAATGCGGTGTGTCATAAACCTTAAAATCAAGCTTCTTATACCTCATTTTGTTCTGTCCAAAATATTGAGCATTCGCATTAGAAGGTATTAAGGAGCATACAATCGCTAGAAGTAGGTTTATACTTAAAATTTTCGCAAAAAGTATGTGATTAAATTTCATAAGTTATTATTAGTCAATAAAAATAATAAAATCAAATCAATTAAAACTGATTAATTTGTTTCCTCATTCTGTTCTTCGTTTGTATTGTTTTGATTCAATACATCTGGTAAAACAATATTTGGTAATTCAGCATCCAGATTTAATTCTTCAGTGCTGCTTGTATCTTGCCGAACACGAATTCGAGGTCCTGGACAATTATATTTTTTCTCGATTTCAACCTTAGGATCCGGGAACTTACCGAACGTTACGCCAAGTTCAGGATGCTTGTACATCTCCTCCATAAATAACGCATAAATTGGTAAAGCTGTTTTAGAGCCTTCCCCAGTTGCCGAGCTTTTAAAATGTATACTTTGCTCGTCACATCCTACCCATACTCCAGCAACTAAATCTTTGGTCACCCCCATGTACCATCCATCGACATAATCTGAAGATGTACCGGTCTTCCCCCCAATTTGATTATTATCTTGAAATAAGTCCCACTCCCATAATGCTTGCGAGGTACCGCCAGATTCTTCAATTGTTCCTCTTAACATGTAACCCATCAACCAAGCGTTTTCTTCGGTGATAGCTTGTTTCGTTGAGGTTTTAAATTCCGCCAACACTTTCCCATCCTTATCTTCGATCCTTGACACCAAAACCGGTTCAGTTCTCTTCCCTTCATTCATAAAGGTACTGTAGCCTCGCACCATTTCAAATACCGAAACATCATTAGACCCCAATCCTACTGATGGAACAGACTCTAGTTTACTATCAATACCACATTTATGAGCCATCTCAACTACCTTGTCCCAGCCCACCGTTTCGGTGATTTGAGCAGTAACCGTATTTAAAGAACGAGCCATTGCATGTCTTAGCGACATTTCACTATGAGAAAATGACCAGTCCGCATTTTTAGGTTCCCAAATTTCATGTTCACCCTTATTATTGATAAACTCAATTTTCACAGGTTTATCAGTGTATTTATCACATGGAGCCATCCCAGATTCTAATGCCGCAGCATAAGCAAATGGTTTAAACGTAGATCCAGCTTGTCTTTTAGCTTGGTTAACATGGTCAAATTTATAGTAGTCATGGTTAATACCACCAATCCATACTTTAATATCCCCATTATATGGATCCATTACCATCATTCCGGTATTTAGCATCGTTAAATAATGCTTCAAGGAGTCCATGGTGGAATAATCAACTTTTTCCATTCCATCCCAGGTAAAGACTTCCATGCTTTTTTTCTTATTCAGTTCTTCAAAAACCTTAGCTTCATCATTGAATTTTTTCATCAATGAAGCATAAATAGGAAGTTTTTTCGCATGATCCTCCAGGAAGTTAGGAATTACATTTCCTTCTTTATCGCGCCAAGGCAGATCATTCCCCCAAACATTATCCAAACGTTGTTGAAGTTCCTTCATCTTGGTTGAAACCACGGTTTCTGCGATCTTTTGCATTCTAGAGTCGATAGTGGTATAGATTTTTAAGCCACTAGTATAGATATCGATTTCATTATCTTCCGCCCACTTCTCTAACCATTTCTCGACTGCAGTTCTCAAATATGAATCATTAGAGTTTCGGATTTCCTGATTATTCAAGTTCAAACCCAAAGAGTCTTTACTCAATTTATCTACTTCTTCTTTCTTTAAATAGCCCTCCTTACTCATCTGGTTTAGAACGACATTTCTACGTTGAAGGGCATTTTTAGGATTCCGGATTGGGTTATAGAGGGTTGTACCTTTGAGCATACCAACCAATACGGCAGCTTCATTGACAGAGATTTCACTTGGTAATTTATCAAAATAGCGAACAGAAGCAGATTTAATTCCGTAGGCGTTATTGCTAAAAGAAACAGTATTCAAGTACATGGTTAGGATTTCTTCCTTACTGTATTTACTTTCCAGCTTGAAGGCAGTCATCCATTCTTTGTATTTGGTCACAAGTAGTCCGACCCCGGGGATTTTACCTAGGAGACCTTGAGCGTCTTTATATCGTGTTTTATACAGGTTTTTGGCAAGTTGTTGAGTAATTGTACTGGCACCGCGGTCGCTTCCACTCAAAGTGGAGAAAACCCCACCAAATAAACCAATAAAATCTACCCCATGATGTTTTCTAAAACGAACATCCTCAGTAGCAATCAGGGCATTAACAATATTAGGGGATATACTATCGTAAGGTACAGGGTCGCGGTCCTGCTTGTAGTAACGACCTAGCAATACGGAATCGGCGGTAAATAATTCAGAAGAGACGTTTAATTCGGGCAACAATATTTCTTTCTTCGTAGGTGATGATCCGAACAATCCTAAGAAGTTTATTTGAACCGCACAAGTGAATAAGATAATAAAGTAAATAACAATCAGTGCGATACGCAAAAATTTGTTCCGGACACGTTTAAACATACGGTAAATATGAACAAAACTTTGGAAAAAATCATAGCAATTCGCTCAAAAATGAAGCTTAGAACGAAAATTAACGAAATTTAACAAATGTATTTTTTGGTTTTTAAGTAGGCTGTTTTTCCGGCATTTATATTAGCAAAAACTGTACCTAAAAATTCTTTTGTTACTTACGTTCTTACCAAATTGAATATTATTCCCTATTTTTACCTGACTTATTAATCGGGGACATGTTAAAACAAACATTACAACAAAAATTATTACAGAAACTTTCACCGCAACAAATTCAATTTATCAAATTGCTTCAGGTACCTACTGTTTCATTAGATGCACGGATCAAGGAGGAACTTGAAGAGAACCCTGCTTTGGAAGATGGAAGTTTGACTAACATGAATGAACCGGTTGAGGAGTATCCTGACAAGGATCCTGATGATGACTTCAATATGGAAGACAACAGCTATGACGATGAGTTTAGCGTGGATGAATACATACAAGAAGATGATTATAAGGACTATGGCGGTGGCTATGACCATGATGATGACGAAGGGAAAAAGGAGATTCCTATTGCCGTTCAGGATTCATTCTTTGAGAACCTACAGAATCAGCTAGACCTCTTGGCGCTATCGGACAAGGATTATGTTCTTGGTCAACAAATCATTGGCTCATTAGATGATGATGGCTATTTAAGAAGACCTATCCTTTCCTTAATTGATGACCTTGCATTTTCACAGAACGTCATTGTCGAAGAAGATGAAGTTGAGGAGATGCTGAAGATTGTACAATCCTTTGATCCTCCAGGAATTGGTGCAAGAAACCTTCAGGAATGCTTAGCTATCCAATTACGTAAGAAAGACCAGAATAATCCGATCATTCAACAGGCGATGCAAGTTGTTGAGAATTATCTGGATGAGTTCACCAAAAAACATTACGATAAAATCGAAAAGCAACTTGGGGTAAATTCCGAGGAGTTAAAAGAGATCGTAAATGAAATATTAAAGCTTAACCCAAAACCGGGAGATTCAGGTGCTGTTGCTGGAAAGCAATTACAGATTATTCCGGATTTCCATATTTCAAATAATGATGGTGTCCTGCACCTAACTCTTAATGGACGTAACGCCCCAGAATTAAGGGTATCCCGCTCCTACCAGGAGATGTTTGAGCATTATGAAAAAGCAGAGAAAAACGACAAAAAAATGCGTGAAGCAGTTCAATTTGTAAAACAAAAACTGGATTCAGCAAAATGGTTTATCGATGCTATCAAACAAAGACAACAAACCCTATTGAAAACCATGAACGCAATCATGGAATATCAATATGATTATTTCCTAACCGGAGATGACAGAATGCTTAAGCCAATGATTTTAAAGGACATAGCCGACAAAATCGAAATGGATATTTCAACTGTTTCGCGGGTTGCAAACTCTAAATATGTTCAAACGGAATTTGGCACATTCTTATTGAAATCATTCTTCTCCGAAGCTATTCAAACAGAATCAGGTGAAGAGGTTTCCAACAAGGAAGTCAAGAAGATTTTGGAGGAGTGTATTGCGAACGAGGATAAAAGAAAGCCTTTGGCAGACGAAAAGCTGACTGAAATTCTGAAAGAAAAGGGCTATTCGATTGCACGTCGTACGGTTGCGAAATATAGGGAAGCGATGAACATCCCTGTGGCACGTCTAAGAAAAGAATTATAGAATTTTCAAAAATTTTCTTGCATAATAAAATATAATCTACTAAGTTTGTAGAGTATTCAGAATTGCATAAGCAATACCAACCGAGTGGGAGTCACCGCGGTGGTAAATCGATACGGGCGAGCAGCCAAAATAAACGAATCTTGCAAGGTCCAATAGACGTCTCTGAATGCAATTATGGTTAAACACTTTAAACATTAATTGTATGTCCAACACAACAAAACCCTTACATCAACATTTAGTGGAGAAATTCCACCATTATTCCAACAATGAATTGGTCATTTTGAACAATGATTTGGTGAATTCCAATTGGGGAACCAACAAAACGGCCTTTAGGACTGCCCTATTGAGCACCTTGTCCAATCGCGGAATTGACCTTTCAGCAATCATCAGTACTGAAGATGGTTTTACCCAGATTCAAAGAGTTCCAGTAAAATTATCAGAGAATAAATTAATTCCTATTTGTTAGCAGAAATAATAGGCTTTGAGATGGGGACATAATATTCTCATCTCAAAGCTCTAATCCATATGCTATTTATTCAAACCATTAATTGCGTACAATGCAAATGTCCCCAACCAATGACTTCCCATATAATCATCCTCTTTGCTTAGATTTTTAATAGAAAAATTAAAATGTTCTACCGCATTTGCTTGAAGATGTTCCAAGCTTGGATCCATTTTGGAGATTCCAGATAAACATGCAGAGCGACTATAGTTCAATCCATCCAAATGAACCAATTTTCCATCTGTTCTATCTTTTACAATTGCTGGATTCAATTCAAACTTTTGGCTGAATAAATCGGGCATAAAGTCTTTCAACCAGTTTATATAAGTAGTTTTATCCATTATTTTACTCATTAGGAATGCTTCCTCCAAACATGGAGACAGGAAATCATAACCACTTGGCTCATAAGCTAAATCACAATTTCTATCAGCCTGGAATAGACGGGTAGAATTTTCTTTGATGGCTTTTATGAATTCCTCGTTCCCAACGGTATTGGCATAATCCAAGGATAAGGATAAGCTAAAGGCAGAATTATCATGTTGACCAGCTCGGATTGGGTAAACAAGTTTAGGTAGATACTCAATATATTTTGAAACCAATAAATCGACCAAAGGTTGTAAGTTTGTTTTCCACCTTTTAGCATCCTGATCTTCCCAGTTGTACAATTCTTCCTGAAGTTTAAATAACCAAGCCCATCCATAAGTTCTTTCAAAGCTTAAATTATTCTTATCATTGAAAAAAGCTATTTCAGTGGCAACATTTTCGGCTGTGATATGATCATTCAAGACCTTTCGCATAGTCCCTTCCTTATCCAATTCAGGGAATTGCTTTAAAAGTTTAATTACCGACCAGTATCCATGTACGGAGGAGTGCCAATCAAAACAACCATAGAACACCGGTCTAAGTTTTTTAGGGGATTTCAGGTCAGTATCCGAACCTAGAACTTGGCCTAATTTATTTGGATATTCAACTGGGATACAATGCGTTGGCATATCATATATAATCTTCGCGAGATCAGGAGATAATGTTACATTTTCATATTTCTTTCCTTCAGGGTTTTCCCTGGTTTTAGACTCATTAGAACAGCTTGTTAGAAGTAAGGCTACACCCACAAGGATGTTTAGACATATTTTTTTCATACTAGTAAAATTGGCAATATATTTGAGTTATAAAAATAACATTTATAAACTATAACAATCTACAGTATGAACATTAGTGATTTAATTTCAGGAAGTATTGGTTCCCAAGCTACTGAAGGGATATCTGAAAAATTAGGACTAGATAAGAATCAAACGCAATGGGTAGTTTCGGCTGCAATTCCATTAATGATGTCGGCATTAAATTACAATGCGCAGAAAAGTCCTGAACAAGCTCAAGGCATTCAAAACGCATTAGACTCACATTCAGGAGGGATTTTTGATAATCTAGCAGGATTATTCAATCAGGGACCTACTGAAGATGAAGATAAAATTGTGAACCATATTTTCGGAAAGAACACCGAAACGGTTAAGCAATCCCTTTCTGAGAAATCGGGAATTAGCATTGGAAAAATTGGTGGTATATTGGCCCTTTTAGCGCCATTAGTAATGGGTTATTTGGGCAAGAAAAAACAATCTGACGGCGGCTCCTCTGGCGGCATTGGCGATTTATTGGGAAGTATTTTAGGTGGAGGATCTTCAAACGCAGGTGCTTCCGGTGGTGGTATCGGCGATTTGATTGGAAGTGTATTGGGTGGCGGATCTTCTAATTCAGCCGGTAATGCACAACCAAATATTGCAGGCGGATTAGGGGATTTAGTTGGGCAATTCTTTGATCAGAAAAATGACAATAATGCCAAAGGAAGTATTTTAGATAGCCTGGCAGGCATGTTTGGAAAATAAGCACAGAAAACATATCTCTTAAAGGATTGATCATCACGATCAATCCTTTTTTATTTTTAGGGATATTCAATTCCTTTAAAGCGTAAAATTTTCTCCTTTTAAACTCTCAATCCTTAAAGATTTCAATTTTCGAATTCCAAAAACGATTATATTTACCCTATGGAATTAAAAATTAGCTTCAAGAATGATTATTCAGAAGGAGCACATCCCAATATTCTAAATCTACTTTTAAAAACCAATCTAGACCAAGAAGCAGGTTATGGCGATGATAAATTAAGTAAGGCTGCGAAGAGTTTTATTAAAAAACGTATTTCCAACGCTGATGCGGAGGTATTTTTTGTTTCTGGAGGTACCCAAGCAAATTTATTGGTGATTAGCCATTTGTTAAAACCCTATGAATCTGTAATAGCAGTAGACTCGGGACATATTGAGGTTCATGAAACAGGTGCCATAGAAAATACGGGACATAAAATCAATTGTATCCCGAATAAGGAAGGGAAAATAACGGTAGCAGGTATACAATCCGTTTTAGATGTCCATACGGACAATCATATGGTAAAACCAGCAATGGTTTATATTTCGCAAAGTACCGAGATTGGTAGTATTTATAGTAAGCGAGAAATTGAGGAGATTGCTTTCTTCTGTAAGGAAAATCAGTTAAAATTCTTTATCGATGGAGCAAGGTTGGCCACTGCTCTCACCTCCCCTTCCAGTGATGTAAGTATTGAGGTGATCGC